>CAYUGP010000126.1:0-4719 GCA_964444315.1 uncultured Oscillospiraceae bacterium
AATCCCTCGACGTGGAGGCCTGGAGCCCCAGGCAGCAGAAGTACTTCGAGGTGGGCTCCTGCTCCAACTTGGGAGACGCCCAGGCGAGAAGGCTCCAGATAAGGGTCAGGGACAAGGAGAAGGGAAACTACTTCCCCCACACCTTAAACAACACCTGCGTGGCACCGCCGAGGATGCTCATAGCCTTCCTTGAGAACAACCTGCAGGAAGACGGCAGCGTGAATATCCCCAAAGCCCTGCGTCCTTACATGGGCGGACAGGAAAGATTGGTGCCCAGGAAATAAAATATTCACAATTATTACACAAGCGTGTATAATTGTCATAAAAATCTAAAAGTTTTGTCCTGTGAGGAAAAATTATGAGTACATACGAAAGTGTCAATTTTTATGATCCCGGCATCTGGGGCCCGGTGCTTCTGGTGGGAGTGCTGTTTGCAAGCCTTCTCGTTGCAAACGTCATAAAGACTACGGTGCCTTTCTTCAAGAGGCAGCTTATACCCAACTCCGTAATGGGCGGCATCATCGTGCTGATCATTTCGACCATCTGTTTCTATACCAAGGGGACATATCTTTTCAACCTGCCCATATTTTCACCGGCGGGAAGAGGGAACTCCATACTGGAGGTCCTCACCTATCATTGCCTCGGTATAGGCTTCGTAGCCATGACCTTAAGGCCTTCTGAAGGCAAGGTCACGAAGAAGCGTTCGGGAGAGGTCCTCTCCTCCGGAGCACTCACCGTATCGGGCTATCTGATCCAGGCCTTCTTCGGCATAGGGATCACCATCATAGCGTCCAGGATCGTCAGCGGTTTGGCTCCGGGAAGCGGCATACTTCTCGCCTTCGGTTACGGACAGGGAACGGGCCAGGCACTGAACATAGGAAAGAATTTCGACGCGGCCTTAGGCGGAGGCGCCTTTGCCAACATGGGTCTTTCCATAGCGGCCATGGGCTTCCTCGTGGCGAGCATCTTCGGAGTCGCCAACTTCAACCGCCTGAGGAGGAAGGGTAAGCTCACCGTAGCCGACGACAGCTTCGACGTAAAGATGTCCGAAGTCATGGGCGAAAACGAAGTGCCCAACAGCGAGAGCGTGGATAAGCTTTCCATACAGATAGCTTTCGTCCTCATAGCCTACGGACTTTCATACTTCATAATGTTCGGCCTCGGAAAGGTGGCCGGAGGAATGATAGGCACCGTCTACGGTTTCAACTTCCTCTTCGGAGTGCTTTCCGCCGTCATAGTGAAGGCTTTCATAAACCTCTTCAAAAAGATAGGGTGGCTGAAGAAGGATTACCTCAACGTATATCTTCTCAACAGGATCTCGGGCTTTGCCTTCGACCTTATGATCGTTGCGGGTATCTGCGCAATACAGATAGACCTCATCACCAACTTCATAGGCACCATACTCATACTTGCAGCCGTAGGCGCGGTCGTCACCTTCGTATACGTCAGAGTCGTATGCAACAAGGTCTTCCCCGAATACAGCTACTCCCAGTTCTTCGCCTTCTTCGGAATGCTCACGGGAACTGCCAGCACCGGAATGATGCTTCTTCGTGCAGCCGATCCCGACCTCAGGACTCCGGCTTCCGAGAACCTGGTATACCAGAACTTCCCGGCCATAATCATGGGCTTCCCCATGCTGATCCTTGCGACCAACATCACGAAGAACGCAGCCAGCACCAACACGGCTCTCATGATCATGGGAGTGTGCGCAGCATACTTTGCGCTCCTTCAGGTGGTCATATTCAGGGGATCCCTGTTCAAGAAGAAAAAATAGTATCAGGAAACATAGAAAATGAACAGGCGAGAGCGCACTGCCTCGCCTGTTGTTTATGACGAAAATGGAAAACAAGAAAGATGCCCGTAAAGGGTATACCTGGAACAAAATAGCCATAGGCTTCATAAGGATAGTTGCCGGCTGGGTCCTCTGCCTCATAGCCGGTTTCAGATGCAAGCACTACAAACCCAAGTCCAAGACATGGCTGCTTCTGGTCAACCATACCATGAATATGGATCCGCTTCTGGATGTAATAGTCCTGAGGCGTTTCATGCGTTTCGTGGCATCGGCCAACATTCTCAGAGGCTTTTCAGGCTTTTTCATCAGATGGCTGGCAAACCCCATACCCAGATACAAAGGTGCGCCTGCCGATGACGTGGTGGTGGCAGTAAAGGAATCTCTGGCAGCAGGAGTCTCCGTGGCTATGTATCCCGAAGGCAACGTGACCTGGGACGGAGAGACCGGCTTCATATCCAGAAGGACCGCAGAGCTGGTCAAGGAAAGCGACGGAGCTCTCATCACCTTGAGGAAGATAGGCGGTTTCTTAAAGACTCCAAGATGGGCAATGGTGAAAAGGCGCGGCCGCACCTATGCCGAGGTAGTCGGAGAGTATTCCAGGGAAGAGCTTGACAAGATGTCCGTAGACGAGATCTACGAGCTCATAAAAAGGGACCTTTATGTCGACGCCTACGAAGAGCAGGAGAAGAGGCACTGGAAATACAGGTGCAAGGCTCTTGCCGAAGGCCTGGAGGCCACCCTTTACGTTTGCCCCGAGTGCGGAACCGTGGGAGACCTTTCCTCCAAGGGCGATATGTTCAGATGCAGCTGCGGGGCGGAGTGGCGCTTCGACGAAGAAGGATACCTGAATCCCGTGAAAGAGGGAGGAGAAAAGGTCAGCATACTGGCCTGGTCCCGATGGCAGAAGAAGTATCTCAGGGATAATGCCAAAAAGCTTCAGGAAAGCGTGGACGAGCCTATCTGCATAGACGACGGTATCAGGGTATACGGCGACAGGCTCGAGATACCGAATACCATCATAGAAAACGGCCCCAGAGAAGAGGGAGCATACTCAATCTTCAGATGGGAGGATATATCCAAGCTGTCACTCTTCAGGGACACCAGGCTTTTCTTCACCTGGAAGGGACAGATAGTGGAGGTGCATATAGACCCAAGCAAGGAGAATATAGGGATAAGGTACTATGCTCTCTGGCGAATATGCACGGGAAGAGAATACGTTTAGAAAGCAGGAGTTTTCCCGGAATGTATATATAAAAGGAGAAAACAATGGAAGAATTCATAAGTGACATCGGCGAATACATAGACCTCAGTTCAGGTCTCGGCGTAGCATACCTCATAGTGTGCTTCCTGGTGCTGGTCATGGCTTTGGTGGCATCCGTGATGAAACTGATCGTATGGATCAGATACAGGAGAGCGAACAAGACACCGATCTCCGTTCAGATGAGCGGTCTCGAAGCCGCAAGGTACATCCTCGACAAGGAAGACCTTGATTACGTGAACGTGAAAAAAGCAGGTTTCCTCAGAGAAGCGGTGTTCGGAAACTACTACAACATCGCGACAAAAACCATATATTTAAGAAGCGTCTTCGGAAAGATCGACAACAAGCAGAGCGTCACATCGGTGGCTCTTGGCGTTCAGAAGGCGGCAGTTGCAAAACTCTGCGAGAGCGGAGACAGGCAGGCCGTAACAAGGAACAGGCTGCACCTCATAGGCGTTTTCGGACCTTTCCTCTTCATCCCCCTCGTTATACTCGGAATGATCCTGGACTTCATGGTATTCAATACAAACGGACTCATTTCCACCGTCTGCCTCGGCGCCAGCGGACTCTTCGTCATCCTGGGCTTCATAGTCACCTTCCTCAACATACCTGTTGAAAAGAAGGCGAACGAGATAGCTCTTCAGATGATGGAAAACCACGGCCTTGCAACGGGAGAAGAGCTCGAGACCATGAGAATGGTATACAAGGCATATATAACGTCATATATCTGCGACTTCATCCTGGAGCTTCTGAGGATGATCCAGTGGATACTCGAGATCCTCATGAAGGCAAAAGGCAGCAAATCCAAGTAATATATATAGGATAAACACACCGGTGGAAGGCAGCAGCCTTAGATAAAGTGCAGATCAGTTTCAGTGTCAGGCGGGGATCTTCGGATCTCCGCTTTTTTGTATGCCCGGAAAGCCTCTCCCCAAGATATAGTGCTTTTCCACAGCTTTTTCCACAAGATGTGCAAAACTAAAGAAACGCACGGCTAAGTTGACAAAAAACGCATGAAAAAAGATGATCCCGGGGCGCTTCGGAAAAGCCCGGAAAGCTTGAAAATACAGGCTTTTTAGCCCTTGAAAAAAATTTTTCAAAATCTGAAAAAAGTGCTTGCATTTAAAAAAACTTAGCAGTATATTAATAGGGCTTGCTTAGAGCCTGGAAAATGCCCTGAAAGGGGCTGAAAACCTTGAAAAATCAAGGTTTAAGGGCTAGCGAGGACGCAGAAAGTTACTGCGCTACCAGATAATTTCTGCCGAGAACTGTCGGTCCGAAAGAGACCGGCGAAGGCGTTCTCGCCCTTTTCTTTTGAGTAAGGAAAGAAGAAACGCACGGATGCGTTGCACGGCGAGACAACCTCATGCAGAGTAGCGAAAATGCATGAAATTTCAACGGTTTCAGACCTTCGGAACTCACGCCGATGAGAGAAGCCACATCAAAGCAAGGAGGAAAAACAAAACATGAGTAGTCAAAAAATCAGAATCAGACTCAAGGCTTACGACCACACTGCCCTTGATCAGAGCGCTGCCAGAATAGTGGAAGCAGCAAAGAAGACAGGCGCTGAGGTCTCCGGACCCATCCCTCTTCCCACTGAAAAGGAAGTGATCACCATCTTAAGAGCTGTTCACAAGTACAAGGATTCCAGAGAGCAGTTCGAGCAGAG
>CAYUGP010000127.1:0-4650 GCA_964444315.1 uncultured Oscillospiraceae bacterium
AGACTCAGGTCCTCGGTTACAGATCCTGGTCAGACTGCGGTATCATAGGTAACTGGCTTGGCGCAGAAGGCCAGGCATACGGTGGTATCGTACAGAATATAGGGTATGCACTTACAGAGGATTATCTTGAGGATAAGAAGTACGGCAATATTAACGGATGCGGTCTGACGAGCGCTGCCAATATTCCGGATGATTTCGAAGTGCACTTCCTTGAAGATTATCCGCGTCCGGGAACACCTTTCGGGTCGAACGGACTTTCCGAGATATTCTTCGCAGGTCAGAACTATGCTATCTTAAGCGGAATATACAATGCTACCGGCGTCAAGATCTACGAACAGCCTGCGCTCCCTGAAAAGATACTCGACGGACTTGCGCATCTTGCAAAAGGTGAAGAAGTTCCGATGCCAGCACCTTACTTCAGAGCGTACGATCTTGATGAAAAGATCGAAGAAATGGAAGAAAATCTCGAGGCTTTCCTCGTAGAACACGGACTTAAGCCCAGTGCAGACACCGATAAAAATACTGTTTTGGAGGAATACTCCTAATTAAACAGTCGGTAATGAACACTTTTATGCCTGACGTTTAAACAACGTCAGGCATATTTTTATGCTTCATGATATAATCAATTGAGTGTTATTTCTGTATATCCAAAATGTTTTGTACGCTTTTAAAAGAAATGAAAGAAGAAAGAAAAATAGTACCTCTAACAGAATGTATCCACGGATCAAAGATCACGCCATGCAATGAATGCTGTCCATTTGAGCTTGCAGTCAGAGATATTATGACAAAACTTAAAAAGGGAAGTTTTATTGCAGCTTTCAATATATACAGAGAAGCTGTGCTTTTTCCTGAAATAGTTTGCAAGATATGCCATGCTCCCTGCGTTTCGAAATGCAGCGAGATTTTGAATGGAAACGGCATAAATATACCCGCTTTGGAGAGATTTTTATCTGATTCCTTCATTGAAAAAGAACCCATGAATTACGGAGGTTTAGCAGAGAATAAAAGAATAGCAGTGATAGGATCGGGACTTGCAGGAATGGCGGCTGCTCTTAAGTTTTCTCAGAGCGGATATTCCGTGATTGTCTTTGAAAAAGAGAATCGGGTTTGTCCTGAGATATCAGATATACTGGGAGAAACTGTTGTTGAACACGGTATTTTGCGACAATTCAAATATACGCCGTGCGAAGTAAAGACAGATGTCTGTTACTCAGATGTAGACATCTCGGTATTTGACTGTATTGTGGATACGGCAGGTTTAGATATTAAGGAAAATAAAGTTTACGGAATACAAGAATACTCCCATTTAGTTGACGGTATTCCTACGGGTATAAATATATTTAAACAACTGGATTGGTATCTTAAGACGGGTAACCTTAAGGAACTCGATTTTATCAATTCCTCAGATATTGAGGACACAGGACGATTACCGGAGGAAAATCTGCCGATCGATAAACCCATGGCGAGGGCGATGGCAGAGGAATGCACCGGATGCGATTGTTCGAAATGCATGGAAGCATGTACGATGCTCAAAGATTATGGGGACGACATCATTGACCTTAACAGAGCCATAGGTCTTACCATGAATCTTTTTGAACATGTCGATACAAGAGAAGGGACAAGGCAGATAAGCGGGTGCACGGACTGCGGGCTTTGCAAGGAACTTTGCCCCAAGGGAATAGACATAGGTGCATTTCTTATGGATGCAAAAAAGAAGCTCTTTGAGGACGGTGTAATCCCTCATGCATACCATGATTACTGGCTTAGGGACTACTCTTTTGCGGAATCGGATGCGGCATTTTTGTTTTATGTACCAAGGAGCGAAGGATCAAGGTACATGTTTTTCCCCGGATGCCAGGCAGGAGCGTCGGATCCGAGGTATGTGACTATGAGTTATGAGCTCATGTTAAAGGACTATCCTGATACTTCACTTCTTCTCGGCTGCTGCGGGGCACCTGTAAAGTGGACGGGAGACGAAGATGGAGCGGAAAAAGCGCACGAAGAGATAAAGAAGTACTGGGAAAAAGCAGAAAAGCCGGTCATTGTGACCCTGTGCCCGTCTTGCTATAAGTTCCTTAAAGAGGCGCTTGATGACGCAGATGTGAAGATGATCTACGACGTATTGGGAGCAAGAGCAAGCGAAGATCTTCCGTTTAAAAAGGCAAGCGTTTTCGATCCCTGTTCATCAAGGCACTATCCTGATATGCAGCTCAAAGTTAGAGAAGTATCAAAAGCCTTGGGAATAGACCTCGAGGAACCCAAGTACTACGGAAAAGAATCTCAGTGTTGCAGCTATGGTAACCATATTTACGACGTCAAGAGAGATATGGTCGAAAAGCAGGTAAAAGACCGTATGTCTGACAGCGATTTTCCTTACATAGTTTACTGCACCAATTGCAGGGATATATTCGCATCGAGAGGGAAAGAAGTAAGACATATACTCGATCTTTTGCTCAGGATAAACAAAGAAGAGAGGGGAGTACCCACACTTCAACAAAGACGGCTTAATAGATACGAGCTTAAAAAAGAACTGATTGAAAAATATTCGATACCGGCGGAGCAAGGGCAACTTCCGTCTTTCCTGAAACTTGACATTGACGTAAAAATCCAGAAGAAGATGGATGACAACCTCATACTTCTTGAAGACATATCGGAGGTCATAAGAATTGCAGAGAAGAATGGCACGTTCTTCATAAACGATGAAGGGCACCGTTTTGCCCACCTCCTCAGAGGCATCATAACCTACTGGGTTGAGTATATCCCGGACAAAGACGGATTCAAGGTCTTTAACGTTTACTCTCATAGAGTAAACATAAAAGGCGAGAATTAAACACAATTCAAAGATGAATATCTGATTCGGTTAAGGCGCCTTCCAATAGCGCCTTTTTTATTGAATAAAACGAATGAAAAGCATATAATAAAGTGTTAAATCAGGAGCATTATATGAAAAATTACAAGGAACTTCAGAACGGAAGCGATATAAGGGGTATTGCCGTTAAAACAGAAGGTGGAAAAGATGTAAACCTCACGCCTTTTATATGCGGCAGAATAGCCTGCGGATTCGTTATGTGGCTTTCTGCAAGAACTGGGAAGAATTACCTGCATATTTCTATTGGAAGGGATCCCAGAGTCACGAGCCTTGCAATAGAGGAAAATATCAGAGAAGTGATTGCAAGAGCCGGTTGTGAGGTCCATATATGCGGATTGGCAACTACGCCTGAGATGTTTATGTCAACTGTCATAAAAGGTATGTCAGAACCAGCCTGTGATGGAGCTATCATGATAACAGCCAGTCACCTTCCTTATGACAGAAACGGACTTAAGTTTTTCACTAAACATGGTTGCCTGGAGAAGAGCGATATAGAGACGATATTATTGTTAGCAGAAAACGTTGACGATAATTTTTCCATAAACTGAGAATGGAAATGGGTATTCCCCAGAAAGATGATGGATGAGTATGCTGCTTGCCTTCGTAAAGCGATTTGTGAAGGACTCAGCGCTAGAGAAGACGATAAACCTCTTTCAGGACTTCATATAGTGGTCGACGCAGGAAACGGCAGCGGAGGCTTCTATGTGAGCGACGTCCTGGAGCCTTTGGGAGCGGACTGCAGCGGTTCACAGTTCATTGAACCTGACGGAATGTTCCCGAACCACGTTCCGAATCCCGAGGATCCAGACGCTTTGGAGAGCATCTGCGGAGCGGTAAAGGAGAATAAGGCCGACCTTGGCATCATCTTCGATACGGATGTTGACAGAGCAGCTGCAGTGGGCAGCGACGGCAGAGAAATAGCAAGAAACCGCATTGTGGGACTTGCCGCATACATCGCATCAAAAGACCATCCGGGAACCACCATAGTCACGGACAGCATCACGAGCACGCAGCTCCATGACTTTATAGAAAACAAACTCGGATGCAGGCATCTCAGATTCAAAAGAGGATACAAAAACGTTATCAGTAAGGGCCAGGAGCTGAACAGGGAAGGAACAGACTGCCAGCTGGCCATAGAGACTTCAGGCCATGCGGCCATGAAGGAGAACTATTTTCTTGACGACGGCGCATACCTTGCCACAAAGATAGTCATAGAAGCGGCCCTTCTTAAAAAAGAAGGAAAGCATATAGAAGATCTCATAGCGGATCTTAAGGATCCCCTGGAAGCGAAGGAAGTACGCTTCAAAGTACTGGCCGAAGACTTTTCATCCTATGCCCAGGGTGTTCTGGATTTTGTCGAAGCCGAAGCTCCGAAGATCCCGGGATGGAGTCTTGAGGATCCAAACTACGAAGGAGTAAGGGTCAATGTACCGGGAGGATGGTTCCTCTTAAGAAAGAGCCTCCACGACCCCGTTATGCCGCTGAACATCGAAAGCGACATAAAGGGCGGAGCCGAAGAGACTCTTGCAAAACTGAAAGCAATGCTTTCTGTATTTGATCAATTGAAGTAAGAACAATGGCATTCACACATCTGCACGTACATACCGAATACAGCCTTCTCGACGGGGCCTGCCGAATAGACAGGCTGCTTTCGCGTGCAAAGGAACTCGGACAGACAGCCATGGCAATAACAGACCACGGAGTCATGTACGGTGCAGTCAAATTCTATGAACAGGCAAAGAAAATGGGTATTAAGCCCATAATCGGCTGCGAGATGTACA
>CAYUGP010000128.1:0-4608 GCA_964444315.1 uncultured Oscillospiraceae bacterium
GCTTTTCTTTTGTCCTGGCTATGAGAGGTACTATCCTCGAGCGCAGCGTGGAAAAGAACTCATCGCAGATCTTTTTGTTTAGGCCGTCTTCAAACTCGTTGAGCCAGTAATCGTAAGGATCCTTTTCAGGAGCCAGATATCCTGCAAACTTCTTGCGGTTTTCGAATATCTTTTCAAGATATGGTCTGAAACTTTCGAAATCGGAAGCTTCCTTTGCCCTGTGCCATACATCCTGAGCTTCTACGAGAAGGCCCTGGTACTCTATCCACTCCTGCATGGGGATCTTCTGCATATCCCTTATATCCTTGATGAGCAGTTCTACCATACGCTGCTCTTCCTCGGATAACTCTTCTTTATGTGCATCAAGGAATTCCAGCAGATCGACAGTCTCCCTGCAGGTGCTCAGTTTGTATACCTCTTCAGAAAGCACTGTAAGAGATGCCGCTCTGTTGGCTGCGGTCTCTTTGGGTGCCGTCGTATCTCCGTCATAGGAGATGAGACCCATTGCGTGATAGTATGCAGAGACCTTGCGCTGCAGTTTCATAAGTTCTTCTCTTGCATTATCAAGTGTCATAAGAGTCCTCCGATATCAACAAAAGTCATAACAGTGGATACTATAAAGTAAAGCAGTATGCATATGAATCCTATGTTCAAATATGCAGTGCGGAATCTCTCCTTCTTCATTACAGGCATGGATGCCGGAGGAAGTTCGAGTTTCCTGAGGTTTGCAAAGAATACTATCCATCCGGTAATGACCATGGCCAGTATGAAGAGGATATATATTCCGAAAAGCACGAAGCCTCCGCTTATGAGCTCAGACGGATCGCTGATCTCGGAGATCTCTGCAATGGAATCGAAATCTATCTTGCTTACAACGAAAACGGAGACCACCGAACCAAGGAAGTTCACGCACATATGCAGTATTACCGAATATCTGAGCCTTCCGGTCTTCGTGTAGATATATCCGAAAATGAGGCCGAGAGCCGTCGCATAGAAGAACTGGTTAAGATTGCCGTGGAACAATCCGAAGGCAAGCGCCGAGAAAACTATGGCAAGGCTCCTGCCGTATCTGGAAAGCCTGTCTATCATGATCTTTCTGAAGATCAGTTCTTCGACTATGGGCCCGATGATGACTACGAAGAGTATGATCCAGAAAGTATCTCCTTCGTTTATGAGATCTCCGATAACGAATTCAGCTTCGCTGCCGGTAGCCGACGACAATGCTGAAGTGATAAGAGTCCCTATAATATTCCCCGTATACATGAATGCCATGCATACCGCAAAGCTCTTGAGCATGTTTTTGATGCCGAAACTGCGGGTCTCAAGTTTATCTGCTTTGATGCCCCAGACAGCGATAGTGCTCATGGGAAGACCCACGGCATACATCGGCAGGAAGTTGAGGATGAAGAGATATCCGTTCGTGCTCTTAACGTCGATCCCGAAATGCTTCAGGACAGCCACGATGGCTACTTGAAGAGCAACTGCCACTCCGGCCATTACGATAGGAACAAAGCTGACTCTGGAGAAAGTCTTTCTGCACTGTTTGAGCTGCTCTTTGCTGAGTTCTATACCTTCTACCCTTCTGGAGATAGGACAGATGAAGTTCGTCGTAAGGGCGAAGAACACTCCGAACAGGGCCAGGTTTATGGCTACGCAGATCAACGCTGCCGTAAACAGGCTGCCCATGACAAAACCTACGGCCATGACAGCTATATCAGGAAGCAGACCGAAGTAGATGAACATGATCTGCACTACCTGTTTTATGTTCGTCCCCGCTGAGGTCGGGACCGACAAAGCGATGAAGGTACCGACTATAGTCGCGTAAGCATCTATGGATACAAGGAAGAGTATCCAGGCAAGGGCATTGACAAAACTTGCCCTGAGCAGCAAAGTCGAAACGAGCAGAGCCGGAATAACATCCAGTATACTGTTGACGCAGCTTCCGAGAAGTGAATAGAACACTTTTTTGCCTATAGGCTCCGGAATGAGAGCAAAGTACTGGCTCTTCGTATCCGATTCAAGTGGATTTCCCAAGGTCCTGTAAAAGACCATGACTCCCAATGCCATCACTACTGCGATCTGACCGTATTCAGAGCCTGTGAACACCCTTAAAAACAGCACGGAGATAAGTACGGCCACAGCCATATATGTGATGCTCGTTTTGGTGAAAACACCGGCTATGGCGAAACGGCGTCTGTTATACATGCTCTTGTAATAGAATACACTGGCGCCCTGTCCTTTGTTGAAGGCATCCCTTAGGAGCTTTTCCGAACGGTCCTTCTTCCTGGATCTTCCGGCCAGGCTGCCTCTTTCCTGAGCGTCTCTTAAGATAGCTGCAGTCTCCTCACTCTTTGCCATTGCATCTTCATAGAAATCTGCTTTGATGCGCCAGGTAATACCTACGATCAAAGATGCGGCAAGTATATTCAGTCCTGTGAAGATCAAGGCAGAGGAGAGACTGTTATCAAAGCTTGCTCCGACTATGCCCTTGGTCCATCCCCAGATCGGGATATACCTGCTGACAGGACTGTTGAAGAACGCCAAAGCGGACTCCAAGGGGCTCATATCGTGAAGAACATGGAATACTATATATCCTATCCCGGCAATGCCTATGATCCCGATTATGCCCGGAGTTATATATTTCTTAAGATACAGCTTTGTGGAACAAAGGGTATAAAGAAAGATCTTTATGAGCTGCCCGAAAAGAAACACGAAAAACCAGGCGAGAAGAATAGACAAAGCCTGCCATATACTAAGTCCCACGTTGATCACAAGGTTCGGGATCTGAAACAGCATGTAAACACTGGTGAGCAGCACGAGCCCTATTGTGCACATGGTCCTGAACGCCAGCACTGCCTGGGGTTTCATGGGCGACGTAAAGAGAAGAGCCACGTCGGCCGGAAGGAATATTGCGGCTCCGTTCTTGTCGGCTCCTTTGATGAACAGGAGCATGAGTCCCAGAGTTGCCAGGCCTGCTATGAGCTCCGTTATGTCCGCCACGCGGCTTTCGCCCTCGGGAATGATTATTTCCGGCACATCCACCGGGTCTTCCGTAATATCCTCTATCTCCGTCCCCGGATTCTGGTCCTCAGCGATATTTTCAAGAGTTGCAATGCCGCCGCCGATGAGGCCGCCTAAGAGCATGCAGACCAGAAGGAAAATTAGGACCCAGGTCTTGAACAGCTTCTTCAGCTGATTTTTGAATGAATGCCATGCATAGTAAGCAAAAAGACTCATCTGAAGAGACCTCTTTTCTTTGGCTTCTCAACTGCTTCTTCTACGGGCTCTTCCATTGTCAGGTCTTCCGCTTTGACGCCTTCGGTGACATCGAAGAAAAGCTCTTCCAGAGTCTTGCCCATTTCATCAAGTTCGTCTTTTGTGACGTTGGCCTTGATCTTTCCGTTCTGCATTATGATGGTCCTGTCCCACATCATATCCACACTGTCTATGATATGAGTACTGATGAGAAGAGTCCTTCCCTCTTCCCGCATTTCCATGATGCACTCTTTGAGCTCTTTTATAGCGTGAGGATCGAGTCCTATCATGGGCTCATCGAGAAGCATGACATCGGGCTTCGGAAGGAGTCCGAGACATATATTGAGCTTTTGCTGCATACCCTTTGAGAGCTCATCTCCGAACTTTCTTCTCTTATCATCAAGTTCGAAGCGTGTAAAGAGCCTGTCTATATCATCCTTGTAGTCCTTGAGCTTGTAAGCCCTTGCAAGAAACTCCATGTGCTCCGATACCGTAAGATTAGGATAAAGGGCCGGCATTTCCGGTATGTATCCGAGTACCCTTCTCGCCTCCTCAGTCTTGTTCGGCATTCCGTCTATCAAGATCTCCCCTTCGTATTTGAGGAGGCCTATGATGGACTTCATGATGGTGCTCTTACCTGCCCCGTTGGGTCCGAGCAGTACTGTGATACTGCCGGGATCCAGAGTGAAGCTCACATCATCACAGGCAATAGTTTTACCGTATTTCTTTGTAACGTTTTTTACTTCAAGCATAAAATCCCCCCTATAGATCTGCTTTTATTCAAATTCAGAAATGAATGCCTCGAAATCGTCGTATCCGGAAAGAGCGAATTCATATATGACGCTCTGAGCAAAGTGATATCTTCCGGTGCAGCGAAGATCAGGCTTAAAAAATGACATCAGTTTTGCCTCTGCAAGGCCTGCACTCACAGGAGAATATGTCCCCAGTATGAGCTGGCCGTAATCTGTGGAATAGTAGATGGCGAACACGTCGTCGGACAAGCGGAACCTGCTTTTTTCCACATGTCTGTTGTCCTGGCGGAATTCCATGAACATATCCCCTGTCTCATGAGAGGTTTTGGTCATACCCACGGAATAGGCTCCGAAGGATATATCAAAAAGGTCCATATCCGATTCTATCTCAAACACCGAAACATACTCGTCAGTATTCAAAAGAAGGGACGCTTCAGCGGTGGATATGCTCATCTGGGATCTCTTCTTTACGGAGCATATCTTTTTATCCTCTACAGACAATTCAGAAACGCATATCCTGTACTCATTACAGCTTTCGGTCAGAGTCTCAGCCAGGAAAGTTACCTCTCCGTCTTCGCCTTCGAACCTATCTATGCTGTTT
>CAYUGP010000129.1:0-4572 GCA_964444315.1 uncultured Oscillospiraceae bacterium
CGAGAAATGCTGTTTTGCCAATTCGCTTCAAAAGTGGTTGCGGTATAAAACCACAATTTTCTATATTAAGTATAGTCTATTAATCTATTCCCAGCACGCCAGGTCTTTTCTTTCTTATGAAAAAAAGGAATTAAAACCCCTATTTGTTCTGTTTTTTGACCTTAATACAAAACTGCGCTAAAATGATAAGGATAACATATGATGAAAGAGGTATTTTATGCTGAACGTCAAGACTCCTGAAGAAGTGATGGAGATCATAAACAGGGAGTTTGCTCCCCTGCTGCTTTCGGAAACCGTTGATATTTCAGACGCCCTCGGAAGAGTGCTGTCGGAAGACGTTAAAAGCAATGAATATGTTCCGGGATTCAACAGGTCCTCAGTAGACGGATACGCTATAAGAGCGAAAGACAGCTTCGGATGCACTGAGAGCATACCTGCTATATTAAAACTTGCCGCAGAAGTCGAAATGGGGAAAGAGTTCACTGACGAACTGCCAAAAAACTGCTGCGTCTACGTCCCCACCGGAGGAAAAGTTCCTGACGGAGCAGACGGCGTCGTAATGATAGAATACACAGAGAAATTCTCCGGCGACGAAGTAGCCATCATAAAACCTATAGCTCCCGGCGAAAACCTTGTATACAAAGGAGACGACTGCAAACCCGGACAAAGCGTTGCCAAAGCGGGGATAAAGATCAAGCCGCAGCACATCGGAGTATTCGCATCCCTTGGCATAAGATCCGTGCAGGTGGCGAAGAAAATAACAGCAGGAATAATCTCTACCGGAGACGAACTCGTCAGAATAGAAGAAACGCCGGGAGACGGTCAGGTAAGAGACGTCAATTCATACATGCTTGCAGCGCTGTGCAAAGAAAACGGCTGCGAAGTCATAAACTACGGCTTCTGCAGAGATGACGAGCAAATACTTAGAAGCCTGGTGAAAAAAGCCGTCTCAGAATGCGATCTGGTGCTCATTTCCGGTGGCAGCTCCGTGGGACAAAAAGATGCTACGGCAAGGATCATAGAGGAATACGGGCCCCTGCTCCTCCACGGCATAGCCATGAAGCCCGGAAAGCCGACCATATTCGGCAGGTGCGGAAGCAAAGCCATAATCGGGCTCCCCGGACACCCCGGAGCAAGTTTCTTCGTTTCCACTATTTTCGTCAGGCCGCTCATAGCCAGACTGACAGGCATGACCGGAGAAGACTTAGCTGTAACGGCAAAAATAAAAGAAGCGATCCCGGCGAATCAGGGAAGAACGTTATATATAGGTGTAAAGTTCGGATACGAGGATGGCAGCCTTGTTGCGACCCCCGTTCAGAGCAAGTCAGGACTTGTAAGTTCTCTTGCCAATTCAGACGCCTTCGTCTGTGTGCCAAGAGACTGCGAGGGCTATGCAAAAGGAACTGAAGTAAAAGCATATGTTTTTTAGCGCAAAAAGGAGCAATTATGGAAAAACAATATATCACGGTAAACGGAGAACAGAAGGAAATGCCTGAAAGCGGACTTCTCAAAGACGTTGTAGAACTTTACGGCGAAGGAATAGAAAAAGACCTGTACCTGGCAAAGGTTAACGGCGAGATCATTCACAGCCTCATAAACGGTACCGATACGGTGATCAAAGCAGGCGACAACATAGAGCTTTTTGCTCTTGTTGTCGGCGGCTGAAAAAAGGAGATATATCAAATGTCATTCAACTATCTAACGAACGCATCCCTTAAGGAAGCAAAGGAAAATTATCTTAGGTACCTTAAGGACGCAGGGTTTGCAGCAGGAAGCGAGACCATTCCGTCTGCGGAGAGTTCCGAAAGGATCTCCGCAAAGGCAGTATACGCAAAAATAAGCGCACCCCATTACACAGCCAGCGCAATGGACGGAATAGCATTAAAAGCCGATGTCACCTACGGTGCGACGGCAACAACTCCGGTGATCCTGGAAAAAGATCAGTTTACCGTTGTGGATACGGGAGACCCTGTACCTGAAGACTGCAATGCAGTGGTCATGATAGAGGACGTCATCTGGGAAGATGACGGGAAGGCAAAACTATACCAGGCTGCGGCGCCCTGGGCCAATATAAGGCAGATAGGCGAAGATATATGCGCAGGAGAGATGATACTGCCCTCCTTCATCAAGATCGAGCCTTCCACAGTAGGCGCAATGCTTGCAGCAGGAGTCATAAAAACAGAGGTTCTTAAAAGACCTGTGGTCGGGATCATCCCCACGGGTGATGAGATCGTGGAGCCTACAGACGATCCGGGTCCCGGAGATGTGATGGAATTCAACTCCTCCATATTCTCAGGTATGCTCCGCAAGTGGGACTGCATTCCCAAAACCTACCCCATAGTCAAAGACAAACCTGATCTCATCAGAGAAGCCTTAAGAAAAGCCGCAGAAGAATGCGATATAGTCCTCATAAACGCAGGCTCTTCCGCCGGCAGAGACGACTGGACTACCCAGTGTATATCCGAGATCGGAGAAGTGCTCTATCACGGCATAGCCATAAAACCGGGCAAACCGGCTATTCTTGCTGCTGCAGGGACAAAGCCCATACTCGGCATTCCCGGTTATCCTGTTTCGGGCATTATCGTCATAGATGAGTTTTTGAAACCCATCATCGATCTTTGGTACCATAAAAGCGCAGAAAAAAAGGAGAGCATAAAAGCCACACTTGCAAAGGGTGTGGTTTCTGGACTTAAATATCAGGAATATGTCAGAGTCAAACTCGCAAAGGTGGGAGACAGGATTGTCGCAAGTCCCCTTCCAAGAGGCGCAGGGCTCATCAGTTCCTTTATGAAAGCAGACGGAATGATAACGATCCCCCAAGGACTCGAAGGCCTCGAAACAGGAGAAGAAGTCGAAGTCGAACTGTTTAAGCCATTGGAAGTATTAAATAACACCGTTCTTGCCATAGGATCTCACGACCCCCTCATAGATGAACTTTCCGATATGCTCCATACAAAGGATCCGCAGCTTTATCTAAGCTCCACTCACGTCGGCTCCATGGGAGGTATAATGGCCGTGAAGCGCGGTGAATCCCACATAGCAGGATGCCACCTTCTCGATGAAGAGAGCGGAGAATACAACTACTCGTATATGGAGAAATATTTCCCGGACGGCGGCATAAGGCTCGTGGAGTGTGTCGGAAGAACGCAGGGTATTATGGTCGCTAAAGGCAATCCCTTAGGAATAGAGAAATTCGAAGATCTTGCAAAGCCGGGGCTTCGCTATGTGAACAGGCAAAAAGGATCAGGAACAAGAGTGCTGATGGACTATCTGGTAAAAAAGTACGGTATGGATGAGACAAGTATCGACGGATATGACAGAGAAGAAAGCACCCACACCTCTGTTGCCGCACAGATAGCTGCCGGATCCGGCGATGCCGGAATGGGCATATACTCTGCAGCGAAGATCTACGGCCTTGATTTCATACCTATCTGCACGGAACAGTACGATTTCATAATCGCCGACTTTGCATGGGAACTGCCTCAGGTGCAAATGCTGATAGAAATACTGAAAAGTGAAGAATTCGCAAAGCGCATCGAAGCTCTCGGCGGCTACACCCTTGAGCATCCGGGTGAAGTCAGAAAGAAGTATTGACAGATACCTTTCGGCTTGAGAATGCCCGCGATCAAGGGAATTAAAGGAAAGGATAAAGAACTATGGACAGATACAACAGGAATTTTCCTTCTTTGACTGAAGATGAACAGGAAATGCTGAAAACAAAGACCGTGACTATCATAGGTTGCGGAGGTCTCGGCGGATATCTGATCAACGGAGCGGCAAGATTGGGAGTCGGAAAACTCCGTCTCATTGACTGCGATGTCTTTTCTGAGACCAATCTAAACAGGCAGCTCTTCTGTACCGAAAAGAATCTGGGGAAGAGCAAGGCCCAGGAGGCTGCAAAAGCCGTCGGGGATATAAACAGCGAGATCTCCGCGGAAGCCATAGACTGCATGGTAACAGAAGAAAACGCTTATGATCTTCTGAAAGGCTCAGATCTTGTTTTAGACGCCTTTGACAACATACAAGGCAGACTCGTCGCGGAGCACGCCTGCGAAAAGCTCGGCATTTATCTCATCCACGGGGCAGCTGCCGGATGGTGCAGCCAGGCATCTACCATAGCTCCTGGAAGCAAAACATTCGAAAAGATCTATCCTGCAAGCATCAAAATAAAGCCTCCTGCGGTACTGGCCTTCGCCCCGGGATTCACGGCAAACGTTCAGCTGTCAGAGATGATTAAAATACTTCTCGGAAGAAAAGCATCCCTTGAAGATAAGCTGATGGTAGCAGATCTGGAAAAGATGAATTTCAACATAGTGGAACTGTGAAATGAGCAAAAAATACGAAGTCAGCCTCATGGCTGGAGAGATAACAGAAGAGATAAAGTTAGTCGACGGTTTCTGTACGAAAAAGTTCAAGGCAGACCATATAACACGCGGCCTTGACTACAGCAAACTGGAAGCCGGGCAAACGATAGAAGCAGACGGGAGAAGGATCAGGATAGCAAAGGTGGGCAAACCCTGCTTTAAAGACTGCCCTGTCCCGAAAGAACAAAAGCCCTGTATCCTGAACCGG
>CAYUGP010000130.1:0-1318 GCA_964444315.1 uncultured Oscillospiraceae bacterium
CGAGGAGAAAAAGATAAAGGACGAGGACAAGGGCGCTCTCAAATACAAGAAGAACGGAGAGTATCACTACGGTTCCGATCCTAATACCTACGTGAGAGTAAACGTGGTCCACGTTCCGGTTAGTTCCTCAAGCAGAAGTTCGAGCAGTTCAAGGTCCAGCAGCAGTAGTTCCCACTCCAGCTGCGCGCATTCCAGCTGCGCATGCGCCTGCGCGTCCTGCGCCTGTGCCTGTGCTTGTGCCTGCGCCGGCGGCGGAAGAGCGGGCTGCACTACCAAGGACTTCTACAATACGAAACTTAAACTGAAGCAGCTTGAAATGAAGGCAAAGAAAAAGTAAGTCATAAAACAAAAATGCAGTTCCCGGTCTCCGGGAGCTGTTTTTTATATATGAATCCTTTCCCTATTGGAGTAGGTGTATAATGGAAAAAGAAAAAGAGGAGGCGTAATGAAGAAAAGAGGTTTAGATCTTTATCAGAGCAGGAGCATAACCATAGCCCTCATAATAAGCGGGGCGGTCGTTGCACTCATAGGCGCAGCGCTTTTGCATGATGCAAAGAGCCTGGGCATAGGAATGGCTGTTACGGGAGCATGTCTCATCTTTGGTGCGGCTATCTTTGATATGATATTCAGCGTATGCCCTTACTGCGGCGAATACATCGATCTTAGGACTCACGGAGATTACTGTCCTCATTGCGGCAAGAAGGTGAGGGAAAGGTGGCATTCTTCGGCAGAGGATATATATATCGAAGAGGTCTCCCTTTACGGAGAAGAAATAGATGAGCTTATATCGATGTCCGAAGACTGGGAGAAGGAAGGCAGCTGCCGGGGATACAGAAAGAACGAGTATTCCGACCTTGAAGGAAACAGAGTCTTTCTCGCAAAAGAGAAGGGAAACACTGCGGGCTATCTATTCGGCCATGTGGAGGAGGCAAAGAACTCATCGTCAGTTGTCCCTGAGGGTACTCCGTATTTCGAGGTCGAGGAGATATACGTCAAGCCGAAGTACAGATCCAAAGGCATTGGCAGGGCGCTTTTCTGTTTTGCCGAAGAAATGCTGAAAGGTGAGGTGGACTGGGTAATGCTAAGTACCGCTACGAAGAACTGGAAGTCTGTTTTCCATTTCTACATAGATGAACTCGGCATGGATTTCTGGAATGCAAGGCTGTTCAAGAAAATAGAAAGAGAGTAGAGCATTTTGCCCTGGAAGTAATTCTTCCGGGGCTTTCATATTGATTAATGTGACCTGAATCAATATAATCAAAGAGTACTCCGGGGTCTGAGGTTGAAAGTCCAGGCCAGCTATGGGCAAAGGGATCCA
>CAYUGP010000130.1:1328-4545 GCA_964444315.1 uncultured Oscillospiraceae bacterium
TAGCCGTGATCATGGCATAGTTTAGAAGTAAGTCCTCGGAAAATCCGGTAAAGGCAAGTGTGGGGTCAAAGACCTGGTCAGCCCGGAGTGCAAAAAGAAGGGGCTTTTCTCCTCTTGAGAGTGAGAAGGGGCCTTTTTTTGTTGCATAAAATGCATAATTTATTAATTATGCAGCAAAAACTGCATAAAATTGAAAAGTAACTAAAAATATTCGAAAAAAATTGAATTTTCCTATTGACTTATGCAAAATGAGTAGTAATATATGCGTATAATTTTTAGAAATTGCAGATAATATTCAATAATAAGGAGAATTATTCAAATGAAGAAGGTGCTTTGTGTATTGATTGCCGCAGCCATGGTATTCGCTTTTGCAGCCTGCGGCAAAGGGTCGGGCGATAAGTTCGTTCCCGTAAAGGAAGGTAAATTTACAGTAGCTATTTCCCCGGATTTCGCTCCCATGGAGTTCGTGGACCTTTCCAAGACAGGTCAGGATCAGTTCGTGGGATTCGACGTATCCCTGGCAAAATTCCTGGCTGACGAGCTTGGCCTTGAACTTGAGATCAAGCCTATGGACTTCGGTGCATGCCAGGCAGCCGTACAGTCCAAATCAGTTGACTGCTCTATTTCAGGATATTCAGTCACCGATGAGAGAAAGGAAAACTTCAACCTCTCAGATTACTATTATGCAGGAGACAACGAGACCCAGCAGTCCATCATTGTCACAAAGGATAAGGAAGGACAGTTCACAACGGCCGAGAGCTTTGCAGGCATGACCATAGGTGCTCAGGCGGCATCTCTTCAGTACAATCTGGTTACGACCCAGCTTCCGGCCAGCGTAGAGGTCAAGCAGTTCACGGACCTCGGAACTGCAGTCATTTCTCTCACTGAAGGAAAGATAGACGCTCTGGCTGTGGCACACGGCAACGGTGAAGCTATCATGGCTAATAACGACGGTGTGGCTTTTTCAGGATTCGATTTCGAAGTAGACGATGAACAGAGCAATAACGTCATCCTGATCAACCAGGACAATGATGCGCTTCTTGCACTCATAAACGAAGCGCTTGCAAAGGCGCTGGATGCCGGCTATTACGACACATGGTATACGGCAGCCAAGGTCATGGCAGGTACGGATACGGCTCACCAGGTCGTATACGATGAAGAAGGAAACGTCATCGACGTACTGGATGTAGAATAAAACGGCATTACGGCTCTTTCAAACGATATAGATTCCAAGAGGCAGGCTTCCTTAAAGCAAAGGAAGCCTGCCGCATTGAATGAAAAGGAGACAAACTTTTGAGTTTCGCTAAAGTACTTAAGCTTATAAAAAACTACTGGAAGATCTTCTTCGTGACCGGTGTGAGCTACACCATAGCTCTGGCGGCCATAACGGTCTTCTTCGGTGCCATCATAGGTCTCATCCTGTGCATATGCAGGATGTCCAAGAGCAAGATCCTTAAGGGCATATCGGCCGCTATAGTGGACGTTATCCGCGGCACACCCATGCTGCTTCAGATCTACGTGGGATACTTCCTCGTGCCCAAGCTGCTGCCCTTCGAAGTGTCTGAGTTCATAGCAGTATCCATAGCTTTCGCCATAAACAGCGGCTGCTATCTTTCGGAAGCATTCCGTTCCGGCATACAGGCTGTAGATATAGGGCAGATGGACGCGGCAAGGAGCCTGGGCCTTACATACGGCCAGTCCATGAAGTCGGTCATACTGCCCCAGGCACTTAAGAACATACTTCCGGCCCTGGGCAACGAGTTCATTACCATCATAAAGGATACGTCCCTCGCGTCTACCTTTTTCATCGGAGACGTCATGACATCCTTCCTGGTAGTCAGGGGGCTTACCTATCTCACTTTCGAATGTCTCTTCATCCTCGCGGTCATTTACTATGTGCTGACGAAGATACTGACGTTCTTCCTCGGAAAATTCGAAAGGAGGCTGAAAGCAAGTGATTAAAACAGTAGATCTTAAAAAGAGTTTCAATAATCCGGACGGGACCCTTGAGGTACTCAAAGGAGTGAGCGAACATATTTCCAAAGGAGAGGTCGTAAGCATCATAGGGCCCTCCGGCGGCGGCAAGTCCACGTTCCTCCGCTGTCTCAACATGCTCGAGACACCGGACAGCGGACACATATACTTCGAAGGAGTCGACATCACGGATGAAGACGTGGATATAAACCTGCACAGGCAGAAGATGGGCATGGTGTTCCAGCACTTCAACGTATTCCCCAACATGACTGTGGGTCAGAATATCACTCTGGCACCTGTACTAACAAAGAAGAAGACTCAGGAAGAGGCTGATAAGGCTGCAAAAGAGCTGCTTGAAAGGGTCGGCCTCATAGACAAGATAAACGATCATCCCGCAAGGCTTTCGGGAGGCCAGAAGCAAAGGCTTGCCATAGTGAGGGCTCTTGCAATGGAGCCTGATGTCATGCTCTTCGACGAACCTACCTCGGCTCTCGATCCCGAGATGGTAGGAGAAGTCCTTGAGGTAATAAAGGATCTTGTAAGGAGCGGCATGACTTCGGTCATAGTCACCCACGAAATGGGCTTTGCAAAGGAAGTGTCCGACAGGGTCCTTTTCATGGACGGAGGGGTCATAGTCGAGAGCGGAAAGCCTGCTGACGTATTTTCAAATCCGCAGAATCCCAGGACCAAGGAGTTCCTGAGCAAGGTGCTGTACTGATAAGGATAAAGAAATGAACATATATAAAGATAATGCCATCGCCTGTGTCGATGGCATTTCGGACAAGATAATAGAAATTTCCCATAAGATATGGGAATATGCCGAGCTTTCCTTAAAGGAGTTCAAAAGTGCAGACCTTTATGTGAAGGAATGCGAAGCGATGGGCTTCGAGGTGAAGAAAGGGATATCCGGAATAGAGACGGCTTTTTCAGCAAGCTACGGAAGCGGCAGGCCTGTCATAGGCATTTTAGCGGAATATGACGCGCTTTCAGGACTCTCGCAGAAAGCTTTCTGCCCGGAAAAGGCTCCGCTCGTTCCCGGAGCTTCCGGTCACGGATGCGGACACAACATGCTGGGCGCAGGGTCTTTCGGAGCGGCATGCGCCGTGAAGGATTACCTGGAAAAGAGCGGTCATGAAGGGACTGTCATACTCTTCGGCTGTCCCGGAGAAGAAGGCGGAGCAGCCAAGGCCTTCATGGCAAGAGACGGGATCTGGAAGGGCCTTGCGCCCATGATCGCCACGTT
>CAYUGP010000131.1:0-4465 GCA_964444315.1 uncultured Oscillospiraceae bacterium
GTTCAAAACTCGGAAAGAAGGGAGTTTACATCTTCTCGATGTTCGGCGGCACTTTGGTTTATATAGCCTACTATTTCATAGGATCTAATTCATTCCTCTACATTGCTCTTAGAGTTGTTCAGACCCTGATCACTTCTCCTGTCGGAACGGCAATGGTTGCAATGGCGAACGATATAGCGGATTACAACGCGATGCAGGGCAGAAAGTCTGCAAAGGCTTTTGCTCAGTCCATGATGGGTGTTACGATACGTATCGGAGGCTTGGTCGCTACAGCTCTCGGTTCCTTCAGCCTTGTATGGATAGGATATGAAAAGGGGACTACACCTACAGCTCCGATGCTTCACAGCATAGTACTGATGATGTCTCTCATCCCTGCAGCATTCTATCTGCTAGCAGGTATCACTATCCTATTCTACAAGATAGACGAAAAGGAGATAGAGGAGTACAGAGTTTCTATGCTCAAATAAGTGGTTAGACATTATTTATAAAAGAGTGTCCGTGTCATTCACGGACACTCTGTTTTTAAGAATTCAAGGGTTTCTAATAATGGAAAACAAAACAAACAATACAGAAGTACAAGCAACTATTAAGTGGGGTACCGTATACGGATACGGTTTTTTCGGTCAGGCATGCAGATCTGCGTATCTGTCTTTTCAGGCCTACTATCTGCTCTTTTTCTTGACTGACGGTCTCGGTCTTAATACCTATGTTGCGGCTACCATATACACTGTGACGCAATGGATCAAAGTTGTAACCATGGTAGGTGCCGGAGTTCTCATAGACGGAGTCCCTCTTAAAGGCGGTAAATTCAGACCTTGGATGAAATATATGTCCTTTGTTCTATTATTCGCATTTGGATTTATGTGGTTCGATTTCGGACTTCCTCAGGCAGCTTCGATCATCATATTCCTGATATTATTCACGCTTGACATGCTTTCATATAATACTATCTGGGTCTCCACAAGAGGTATCATGGGACTTATGTCAAAAAACTCTGCAGATTCGGGAAGGCTTGCTCAGGGAACGCAGGTATCTTCAAGTATAGTAGGTCTTGTAAACGGAATGTTTTATGTTGCAGTAGTTGCATATTGTACCGAACATTTTAAACAAGGTTATTCGGTCGCGGGATTTCTCTTTGCCGGCATCATATTCATCTGTATGATACCCTTCCTTAAGATTACAAAACCCTATGATACGGTATCTGGCACTGGGTCGTCACAAAAAGCGGAAAAGGTATCGTTCATTCAGATGCTTAAATCCATGCGCGGGCCAATGATTCCGTATTTCATATGTCATACATTATCTTCGGCAAGAGAAGGATTCTTTTATGCTCTCCTGACATATTACACGACTTACGTGCTCAATAATAAGATGGTTATGGGATATGCGGCGACAGCTCAGTCCTTGGGTGGACTCATCGGAGCCCTTGCCATTCCTTGGGTGAAGAAGACTTTTGGCATGAAAAAATCAACGATTTACAGCCTCATCCTTTCGGGCCTTCTTTACAGCCTCATCGCGGTGTTTGGAAATACAGCATTAGGATATATATCTATAAGATTCGTGCTTGCGCTTATTACAGGCTGCACCAGCGCTTTTGGTATCATACAGGCAAACGATATAGCTGACTGGGAGGAGATGCGCGGTGAAGTTCCTGCCCGCGGATTCATACAGTCACTCGCAGGCACGACGGTACGCGCAGGCGGAGTTCTCGGTTCCATGATTTCATCCTTTGGTTTTGCAGCACTTGGTTATCAGACCGGCACTGTCCCCACGGAAACCGTTTTGAACGGAATGGTAAAGCTTCTTGCATTCGGGCCAATGGTAGTCTCCGTTATTGCAGGACTTTCGTTTATTTTATATAACGTTGACGAATAATCTCTTGATGAGTGGAAAATGGCAAAATTTAAAAAAGAACAAGAGGAAAAAGACGAAGATTGAATCAAGAGCACATGCCGAAAACGGTATGTGCTCTTTTACAGATTAAGCGTTATTAAAAATCTTTAATAATGTAAGTTGCTTTTGATGTATGTATAATAAAAGTGTATGAAATTAATAATTGTATTTAGGAGGACAAATTGGAAAATCGTTTAAAAAAGCAATGGCTCAATATCAACGGAGCAGACAGAATGGTCGTATACGATTACGAAAATGACTCCCTTGCCGATGTACTTAGAAGAATAGGCCTTACTGGTACCAAGATCGGCTGCGGAATCGGCGTGTGCGGCGCATGCTCTGTGGTACTAAATGGGGAAGTTGTCAGAGCCTGCACAAAAAAAATGAAGAAGATCGAAGACTTCGATCAGATAATAACCATCGAAGGTATCGGTACTGCAATGCATCTTCATCCGCTTCAAAAGGCGTTCCTTAAGTACGGCGGACTTCAGTGCGGTATATGCACCCCTGGATTTATCGTATCTGCTTATGGACTTTTGGCAGAAAATCCGGATCCGACAAGAGAAGAGGTTCGTATGTGGTTCCACGATCATAAGAATTTCTGCCGCTGCACGGGATACAAACAAATCGTAGACGCTGTAATGGCTGCAGCGTCTGTCATGCGCGGTGATGCAGATGAATCGACTCTTGATTATGATGTAGAGAAGGAAAATAACGGCAGGTACTATAACTCCCGTATGCCAAGACCCTCCGGTCTCGGAAAGGTAACGGGTACTCTTGATTACGGCGAAGACGCAAGTCTCAAGATGCCTCCGGGACTTCTTCATGCCGCAGTTGTACAGCCAAGAGTGACAAGGCATGCCAACATCCTCGCTATCCATACTGAAGAAGCAGAGAAGATGCCGGGTGTCGTAAGGGTAATTACAGGGAAGACGGTTAAGGAAGAACTTGGCGGGACCAATATGATCGACCAATTCTCACCGATAAGTGCTGTAAAAGCTCCTACGAGAGATATTCTGTGCGACAAGAAGATCAAAAGGTACGGCGATGTTATCGCTTTAGTTGTAGCTGACACGAGAGATCATGCAAGAGAAGCTGCAAAGAAAGTCACCATGGAGTATGAACAGCTTCCTGAACTCACAGCTCCTACGGCGGCATTGAGACCCGACGCGCCTTCTGTCAACGGATTTCCAAACGTATATGGTGAATATGGTAATATCAAGGGAGAAAACCCGACTGATATAATAGAAAATGCTAAATATAGTGTTGAAGGCAGATTCTATGTACAGCATGAGCCTCATCTTTCAATCGAAGGTGATGCGCTGATCGCATATGAAGATGAGGACGGAAATCTTGCCATACAGTGTAAATCTCAGTCGATTTACGGAAACCACGCTCTCCTTGGGAAAACCATCGGACTCCCCGACGATAAAATCAGAGTTCTGCAGCACGGTGCAGTAGGAGCTTCTTTCGGATGGTCCTGTGATTACACAGACCAGGCTATGGTGGCCATTGCAGCTAGAGCTGTCGATGCTCCCGTATCGCTCGTTATGAGCTGGGAAGAGCACAGTCACTATGCAGGAAAGAGAACATCTGCTACTATCAATGCATGGATGTCCTGCGACGATGAAGGTCACATCAACGGACTTAAATACAGTGTTGCAGGAGATCACGGCGCATATGTTGAATTTTCCGATAACGGAAACTACACAAGGGTGGGAACTCCGTACTATATTCCTAATATCCGTGGAGTATTCCAGATGTATTCCTCAAACAATAACCACTGCACAGCATGGAGAGGTTACGGTATGCCGCAAACCAATACATTCACTGAGCAACTCATGGATATGCTTGCGGAAAAGATTGGAATGGATCCATTTGAGTTCAGATACAGAAATATCATGAGAGGAGATCAAACATCGCCTGTCGGTGGCGTATACCTCAATGCTCACATGATGGAAAAAATCATGGATGCCGCAAAGCCTTACTATGAAGAGCTCAAATCAACGGTTCACGATCTTGATACAGATACGGTAAAGCACGGAGTTGGGATCTCCTTGGCAACATTCTTCCCGACAATGGGTACTTGGGATAAAGCATCCGCATCCGTAGAAATCAGAAAAGATAATTGCTTCTACGTACACAACACCTATCACGAGATGGGTCAGGGCGGAGACATCTGCAACATGATCACCATGCTTGAGACATTCAAGGAATACAACATTCCGCCTGAAAGGATACATATCGATATCAACGACTCAAAGAACAGCCCGGACAGCGGCATTTCTGCTCAGTCAAGATCCTTTGTCATGAACTGCGGTGCCATCAACGAAGCTGCAAAACTTCTTATTGCGGCTATGAAGAAGGAAGATGGCAGCCTTAGAACCTATGAAGAGATGGTTGCTAATGGTATTGACACTCTATATGAAGCTAAGTATCAGATTTCAGATCCTCAAAAGACGGCATTCTACAGAGACAAGTTCTCTTCTCAGGGTCAGCAAGAACCGACGCCGGGATTCGCATTCAACGTAGCTCATGTTGCAGTTGATACGACGACAGGCAAGACTCAGGT
>CAYUGP010000132.1:0-1846 GCA_964444315.1 uncultured Oscillospiraceae bacterium
CAGATTTGTCTTCTTGGGCAAACTATAACCAATCCAAGGCAATTTGGGCCATTTATCTGGAACTATATGAAAAAGAGAATAGATAAAATGGCACAGCAAGGAAAGATCTATTTCATGGTCGAAGGTGCTGGATCTGCTCTTCTTGATACCCTTGAAGATATACCTAAAGGAGTTTGTGCATTACACATAGAAAAGGATGAGTTGGGAGATCTTGTTTCAAGATTTAGTGATAGATTCACATATGTAGGAGGCATGCCGGTATCGCTTCTTGGAAGCGGGACAGCAGAGGAATGCTGTCGTTATGCCGAAAGACTTATGGATGAGTATGGTCCTTCCGGTAATTATATTTTCAGTACAGACAAAGGAATAGTCTTTGAAACAGATGCAAAACCGGAAAACCTTAAAGCACTATGTAAAACAGTATCACAGCACAGATCATATTAAATAGGGGAGATAAGGTCATGGATAAAAGTACGACTGACATGATAGATCTATATCCAAAAGGATTAGAAGATATACTAAAAGCAGAAGGAATTCCTGAAAATGAAATAAAGGGAACTATAGATCTGCTCACATTTTCGTTAATAGCACATCTTTAGTGCATGTAGTAGGTAATAAGTTAGTGAAAGGAGTTTAAAATGTCCAAGTCAAGAAGGAATCTTATCCTGGTGTTCGTCAGTTTCTGTGTAGGAATGCTCTTCTTCATTCCGTATATCAGATTCTCATTTTATGATCAGACTCTAAGTGTTTTTGGGATCAATCATACACAAATGGGTCTTCTGGGAAGTGTTTACGGAGCAGTTGCTATAGCAGGCTATTTCGTATCGGGGCTTCTTGCAAACAGATTTGAGCCTAAAAAATTAATTGCTCTTTCCTGTTTTGCCACAGGTATTATCACAGTATGGCTCGCACTGATCCCGTCTTTTACACAAATGGTCGTAATATATGTGCTGTATTCAATCTTTACGATCGCCACTCTTTGGTCTCCGTACCTTGTTATCATCAGAGAACTTGGTAGCGATAGCGAGCAGGGCAGACTATTTGGTCTCAGCGATTCTATGAGGAATGTATTCAGCGCAATAGCGGGCTTTGCTTTCGTTTACATTTTCAGTCTTTTTGCAAACGAATCCGCAGGGTACAAAGGAATGCTTTACGTGTCGGTAGGACTCTATGCGATCTTTGGCATCCTGTCACTTGTTATCATACCTAAGCTTCATATAGGAGATGCTTCAAAAGACAAGACCGATCTTGAAAAGGAAAAAGAGGATAAAGTCTCTCTTAAAGATACTTTTAAGATTCCTGGAGTATGGATCATGGGTATTTTTATCTTCGCATGTTATAGTGCTATCATTACACAGACCAATTATCTTGGAACATTTACAACTATAGTTCTTGGTTTTGATGAAAGTGTTTCAAGTGCTCTTGCAGTTACAAGAAACTATCTTATTCCAATATTTGCAGGCATTGTGGGCGGATTTCTTGTTGATAAGGCAAAGTCTCGTGTACGTGCATTTATTGTACTTCTTGCAGTAATGGCTGCTGTGTGTGTTGCCATACTGTTTACAAGGGAAACTCCAGCAGTATGTAATATACTAACAATGTGCCTCTCAGCTGTAGCTATGATGATTCTTGCTACCTATTGGTCCATCATGCCCGATTGCGGAATTCCTGAAAGAAACACGGCAGTTGCAACAGGTATCGTTTCCTGTATATGCTACCTTCCTGACGCATTTATTACTATAATAATCGGTAGATGGATAGATGCAGATCTGTTTGGCGGATTTACAAAAATGTTCATTTGGATGATAGTATGGGTAATAGTTGCCATTGCGGTTGCAGCTGTCAT
>CAYUGP010000132.1:1946-4430 GCA_964444315.1 uncultured Oscillospiraceae bacterium
TGTTCATTTGGATGATAGTATGGGTAATAGTTGCCATTGCGGTTGCAGCTGTCATGCTCATAAGAAATACAAAAGCAAAGAAACAGGCTTAAAAAGTTTATTGGAGCTATTGTCATGGAAAAGAAAAAAGGATTACTGACTAAAATAGCGCTTATCGCTTGTGGATATGGAATATTCTCAGATTCTGTTATAGTTCCGATATTTTCTAAGATCTGTGCTGAATATCCCGACGCCGGAGCTGGAATCACAGGATTCGTTCTTACCGGTGGGTATATTTTCAGCCTCATAGCTTCTCTTATTACAGGTTACATGTTAAAAAAGGTCTCGGCGAGGAAGATGCTCCTTGCCGGGACTATCTTGTTTACTCTAGGGGGCGTTGGCGGCTATTATACGACTTCTATGGAATTCCTGGGATTTTGCAGGATCCTTGATGGGCTATCGGACGGTATCCTTGCAGTTGCAGCCATCTCTGTCATTACGACTCTTTATGAAGGGCAGGAGAGGGTGAGGCTGATTGGGCTTTATTCTGCTGTAAGTGCTGCTTTTGGAGTACTTTTATCATTCTTTTCTGGGATAATAGGCGAAACTGCTCCTGACTGGAGATATTGTTTTCTTTTGAATCTGATATCTGCAGTATCGATAATTCTGGTATTTATCTCTGTCCCCAAGACCATTAAAGACACATCCAGCCAAGATGGAAAAAACACTATAGAAGAACAACGGACGATCTTAACAGGGGCATTCAAATTCAAAGGCGCCTGGTCAATATATATGGAATTCTTTGTATCAAGTGCGCTGTACTGTATACTCTTTGTCTTTGTTGATATTTATGTTCAAGAAAAGTCCTTGGGAAGCAGTGTGCTTTCCGGAACGATCTCTTCCCTTGGTTCGATAATTACCTTTGTGACGGGAGTCGTTTTCACCGTTGTCTATGCAAAGGTAAAAGGTCTAGCAAGATTCCTTTGCTTTTTTGGATTGGGGATGTCATTCATTGGACTTAGATTTGCAATGCAGGGCAGCTGGGCCGTTGTTTTTTACTCGCTTGCATCCATATTCTATGCTTTCCTTTATCCTTATTATCAAATGGAAATCGGATTGGCTGCACCGGAGGAGGTAAGGGAGCAATCCATTGGTGTTTTGAATGGCTGGTACAACATTGCCTGCTTTATATCTGCATATATTCCATCAAGTATAATGCTTCTTCTTAAAATGGACACAGTTCATCAGACCTTCACGCCTCTAGGAAGCGTTCTTCTTGCGATAGCATTCTTAATACTGGTTTTCCCAGAAAGCAGAAAGAAAAACAACTGAAATGATAGCAAAAGGGGCTTAATTGAGCCTCTTTTACTTTGCACATAATTCATTTTAGATATAGCTACCATGATATAATATAGAAAAAGCACAGGAGGGAACCTAGCGTGGGAATCTTATCTATATTTAAGAAGAACAAATCTTCAGATAAAAGCAATCATCCGCTTTATCTATATTCTGAGAAAGAGCTGGATCAATACGAGGCATACGTAGAAAAGAGCCTTGGCAGCTACAGTCAGGTCCTTCACGAGATCGCATCCCCTGATATACATCTGGATGTGATCCCGATTCCTGCAACGGAAGATGCTCCGTTCCTTAAACTCGTTACCATGGGTGCCGGTGCATACAAAATGGATATACCGGAAACCTTAAAGGACTATGAGATAGAGTATGCGGAGTATATAATATATCTTCCAAAAGACTGGAATCTAAGCTCGCCGGATGAAAAGGATTACTGGCCTGTCAGAACGCTGAAAGATGCAGGAAGGCTTCCCGTAGCAGCAAACACCTGGCTTGGATATGGTCATACGATCCAGGCCAATGAAGAGGGGACACCTTATGCAGAAAACACTGGGTTTAACTGTACTATGCTTGTTACTGCGCTGGATCTTAGCGGAGAACCGATGAGTGTAAGACTTTCATCCGGAAAGCTAATAAACTTTTATCAGCTCATCCCTATTTATCCTGAAGAACTCCAGATAAAACAGGAAACAGGAACAAGGAGCTGATGCGCTTCTGGACCTTCTTGCGGAGGATGATGGATTCCCTGTTGTAGATATAAACCGGAGAAACGTAGCAAAGGAATAAAAGTGCAATGGTAAGGAATGTAGTCAGAGATATATTTTTCTTAGGGCAAAAATCAACTTCTGCTGAAAAGAAAGACCTCCGTATAGCGATAGATCTTAAGGATACTCTCGCAGCCAATAAAGACAGGTGCGTCGGAATGGCAGCAAACATGATAGGTGAGAAAAAGCGGATAATTATCGTATCCTTAGGTTTTGAAAACATGATAATGATAAATCCGGTCTTGTTATCTAAAGATGGTCCATATACTGCAGAAGAAGGATGTCTGTCTCTTGATGGAACCAGAAAAACAACAAGGTACAACAGCATAGAGATAGAATATGTAGACGAGGACTGGAAGAAGCATAAAGAAAAGTATTCAGGTTTTAC
>CAYUGP010000133.1:0-4430 GCA_964444315.1 uncultured Oscillospiraceae bacterium
CAGGGGCAAAGCCTATGCGCATTGGCGCTCATGGCATGATACGTACCCAGGTCTTGTAAGCCCGGAATATCTCGAGAAACTGACTCTGGAAAAATGCGAGGAGACAGCCTTCAGGTGGCCGGGCAATCTGCTCGTGGCTAAGGATAAAGACAGGGTCGTCGGCTTCATAGGCTACGGACAGAGCACGGAAGAACCGGAAGACGGTGAGATCTTCGCTTTGTACGTATTGTCTGAATACCTGGGGAAAGGCATAGGGAGAAGGCTCATGGACGCAGGTCTTGAGAAACTTAAGGCTTATCCGAAAGTACATGTCTGGCTCCTTAAGGAAAACCGCCGGGCGTATGGGTTTTATGAGAAATGCGGTTTTTCGGCCGACGGACAGGAAAAGCTGAGCCCGTCAGTAAAAGCCGTGGGAATCAGAATGACTTTGGAAAACAAAGATCATATAATATATGAAGAATGATACGGAGGCTGAATATGGGATTGTTCGACATATTCAAAAAAGAAAAGAAAAAGGATGAAAAAGTTCCGGGCCCCAGGTTCCTCTACAGCGATGCCGAACTGGATGAATTGGATGCATTCATCTGCGATATGTTCGGAACGTACGAAAACGTTTTCCATGAGATAGTATCTCCGGATATCCATCTGGACGTGTGCATAGTGGATCCCACTGAGGAGGATCCCTACTACAAGATGGTCACCATGGGGGCTGGAGCCTACAAGATGGCCATTCCGGATCAGTGGAAAGAATATAATTTAGACTACGCCGAGTATGTCATATACCTTCCGAAGGACTGGAATATAAACAGCGGGGCGGATGAGGATTACTGGCCTATAAGGACGCTCAAAACCACGGCGCGTCTTCCCATAGACTGCGATACCTGGCTTTGCTACGGGCATACGCTGCAGTCGGATGAGGAAGGATCTCCCTACGCATCCAACACGGGATTCAACAGCGTAGTCCTGGATTTTGCCGAGAACAAAAAAGGAGATATAAGGATGATCATGCCTTCGGGAAAGGTGATCAACTTCTATGAAGTCATCCCCCTGTATCCCGAGGAGCTCAAGTTCAAGATCGAAAACGGAGCGGACGCACTTTTTGAAAAGTTCAAAGAAAAGGGAATACAGTACAAGATCCTGGATATAAACAGGAAAAACGCAATGCTCTAGGAGGGAAGATCAATGAAACGGAAAAGAGTGATAATGACGGTGCTGATCATAATACTGATCCTTATAATTCCCGTGCCTTCGGGAATGTATAAGGACGGCGGGACCAGGTCATATAATGCGCTGTCTTACAAAATAGTGAAATGGAAGCGGCTCGTCCCGTCTGAACTGAGTGCATATGAACACCCGTTTATAAAAAACGGGGCACTCAGCATGACTTCAGTGTATTTTTTCCCTGAAAATTTCAAGTCCTTGGATGATCTGTTCGGCAGGGAAATGAGGGAAATAACATTGTCGGACGAGGCGGTCATCACCGAGGTCACGAAAGATAACTGGACCGAGTATTTTGAGGAAGCAGTCATCGAAGGACGCAGGATCCACAGCAAAGTCAACGAAAGAGATGCCGTCACCGTAGAGTATTATATCAAGCTTAAAGACGAATACAAAAACCGTATGAGCTACAGAGGCAGTGATAATGCATCCGGTTTCACAGCAGTGGTCGAAGCAGACATGGTGAAGAGCTGTTTCAGCGAGACTGAATATCTTCCCGGCGTGAAAGATGCGGAGGGCATATATACCGTAAGCGATGAAGGACTCTATGAATTCGTGAAAGCTGAGAAAAAGGAATGCAGAAACACAGGATTTCAGAGCCTGGAAGAAGGCGGGCTTTATCTGTATCTTACGGGCTTAAGTGAAGATACTATATATATAAACGAAGACGGATCTGAAAAAATGCTGTATGTCCATTACCTGGACCCTGAAGTGACCGAAATACGCGGTACTCTTTACATGCATCCATAGAAAAACATATCATTTGGCTTCGCGTAAACGGAGGAAAAAAGTATGAATAAGGCAAAGATCAGGAAAATAATCAGTGATACGGAATATATACGCACCGGAGGGAGCCCCGAAGAGCTAAGATGCGCAGAATACCTCAAAGGGCTATCTGAAGAGCTGGGTGCAAAGGCAGTCATTGAAAGCTTCAGTATGCAGGAGGCCGATATAGAGCAAGAACTCCTTCTTGCCGACGGGCGGGAAGTTGCAGCAAAGGCATATAAGAACTGCGGCAACGCCGATTTTGAAGCGCCTTTTCTGTATATGCCCGGCACGGATCCTGCAAGCCTCAAAGAGGCCAAGGGCAAGGTGGTCCTCATAGACACGGGAGTCACCTACTGGATATTCAAGGACCTTTTCGAAGCAGGCGCAAAGGGGATCATAAGCCACAACGGCGACGTCAACTACAAAGACAGTGACATAGACAGGAAGGAACTCAGGGCTTTCGTGGCTGACGGAAAGAAGCTACCCTGTTTCAATATAAACACGAAGGACGCAGTTTCTCTCGTAAAGAACGGGACGGAGAAGATAGGCATGAAGATATCCCAGAAGGAGTACGAGAGGGATTCAAGAAACGTGGTTGCGACCGTGGAGGGAAACAGAGAAGAATACATTGCTTTCACGGCTCACTATGATTCCACGCCTTTGTCAAAGGGTGCCTACGACAATATGACCGGATGCATAGGTCTTTTGGGCATAATGGAGGAACTTGTAAAGACAAAGCCTGAATACACTCTGAAGTTCATATTCTGCGGTAGCGAGGAAAGAGGCCTCTACGGATCCAAGAATTACTGCATCGCCCACGAAAAGGAGCTTGAAAAGTGCGTCCTCAACATAAACCTTGATATGATAGGCTCTATTATGGGCAAGTTCATTGCGGTATGCTCCTCGGAAGAAAAGCTCAGATCTTTCATCGAGTACGATTCAGCTATCAGCGGATTCGGGATCAAGGCGTCCACCGGAGTGTATTCCAGCGATTCAACGCCCTTTGCGGACAGAGGCATACCAGCCGTGTCGTTTGCAAGGATCACGAGCAACAATATAGCGCCCATACACAACCGTTATGATACGAAGGCCGTTCTTTCCGACGGGCAGCTTCAGAAGGATATAGAGTACCTTGCGGCATTCTCTTCAAAGATGGCGAACGCTGCAGTATGCCCGGTCAAGAGGGAGATACCGGAAGACATAAAGAAGCAGCTGGACGAATACCTCAACAGAAAAAGAAAAGAACAATAAGTAATAAAAGTTTTAGGGAAGATTCAATGAAAAAGAGCAAATGGGATCCCTTCAGGGAGCAAGGATTCTGGAACTGAAAAGTATTTCTTTTTTAAACATATGAAGATCAAAAAGACCGTAACTAAATACCGCAATCTGTACAAGATACCCATAGGTAAGGCTTCGGAGAAATTGACGGAAGGCTGCCTGTGCCTTGAAGGCGGAGCCTTCAGAGGCCTGTATACCCAGGGAGTGCTTGACGTGCTCATGGAAAACGATATAAACATGTCCTGCGTTCTTGGCGTGTCGGCTGGAGCGCTCGGCGGCATGAACTATGTTTCAGGCCAGATAGGCCGCTCGGCAAGAGTGTGCCTTGCCTACCGTTTCGACAGCAGGTATATAGGATCAAGGGCTCTTTTAAGATCCAGGAGCATTCTGGATGTAAGTTTTCTCACGGAGTCACGTGGCCCTCTGGCAGAGCCATTCGACAAGGACAGGTTCTTCGGTTCAAAGCAGCGCTATGTCGCCGTGGCGACCAATTGCGAAACGGGATCGACCACATATTTCGAGAAGGGAAGATGCAGCGACATAATGGCTGCGGCGAGAGCTTCTGCATCCATGCCTTTTATTACTCCGGAAGTGGAGATAGACGGATATCACTATCTCGACGGAGGCTGTTCATGCAAGATCCCGTACCAGTGGGCTCTCAATCAGGGATACAGGAAGATAATACTGGTCAGGACCAGGGATCTTCCCTACAGGAAGCCTGCAAAGGAATCCACTTCGGTATTCAGAGTATATGCCAGGTATCCCCGGTTCGCAGAGAATTATTCACATATAAACAGGGAATACAACCGGCAGTGTGAAGAGACCGAAAAGCTTGCGGAAGAGAGAAGGATATTCATACTGGCTCCTTCAAGACCGATCACCATATCGAGGATAGAGAAGAACCTCGACAAGCTTGCGGATCTTTACTGGCTGGGAGTCAGGGACGCCATAGAGCATCTGGATGAGATAAAAGCATATCTTGACATACAGTGACCGGCTGAAAAGCCGGTTTTTTGATCATTGCTTCGCATAGCCGTTGACTGTTTTTTTGGGCAATGGTATCATTGAAGCACGGAAGAACAATTGTTTTGAAAATGGCAGACAGGGAAGATAAATCGATCGAAGACATCATAAAGCAAGCCGTGGACAGAGGTTTTACCTTAGTC
>CAYUGP010000134.1:0-4359 GCA_964444315.1 uncultured Oscillospiraceae bacterium
AGATATGCTGTTACGGTATAGCATTCTTCCGGAAACAGGCGAAAGTGAAGCTGCTCTCATCCCTGTCGCAAATGTCGACTTTTTCGAACACTATGCGGTCAAGAACTGACTTGAGTGTCGACAGATTTCCTGCATAAGTAAGTTTATCTAAACATACGATCTTGTAATCCGGGTGATTTTTCAGGAGATAGAATATGAAATTAGATCCTATGAATCCTGCTCCGCCTGTTACTATGATTGTCATTTTCTCACCAAATATACCTTTCTTTAAATACTAGGACGCTCCGTCCCTTTTCAGCACTGCTACGACCGTTCTGACTATACAAAGAAGATCGAGTGACAGGGAGCAGTTCTTGACATAGTAATATTCAAGTTCAAGTCTTTCCCTGTAGTTTATATTGGACCTGCCGTTGCAAGCCCACCATCCCGTGATACCGGGCTTTACTCTGTTATAGAGGCTCAGTCCGTCATGATCTGCAAGCTCTCCGACTACCAGCGGCCTAGGGCCTACCAGGGACATATCCCCTTTTAGCATGTTCAGGAACTGAGGAACTTCGTCAAGAGAAGTCTTGCGCATGAACCTACCTACCTTGGTGATCCTCGGGTCGTCATCGAACTTCTGATTGGCTTCCCACTGCTTGCGGTATTCTTCCTGCTTGAGCAGTTCTTTCAGCATTTCATCCGCATTGGGGACCATTGATCTGAATTTATACATCTTGAAGGTCTCACCATATCTGCCGACTCTGGTCTGATAATAGAATATGGGAGCCGTATCACCTGTGATCAGGAAGGCCAGTTTGACCAGCAAAGAGATGGGTATGAGAAGGATGCATCCTATGAGGCCTATGACTATATCACATCCTCTCTTCAGCGTAAGATAGGCCATCCTCTTTCCGTCAAAAGCATAGGGACCGATGCTGGCCGTCTTGTAAACACCTACCCTTGAAATGTACTGATCATCGCCTTCGGTACCGATAAGAGATTCTATATTCAGATGTATGGCCACCTCGTTATCTATCAGTCTCCTGTATGAATCCCTGGAAAGAAGAGAAGGATCCGCAGCGATGAACACGTCGTCTATATGTTCTGTGACAATATAGTCGACGGCTTTTTCAAGACTTACCACCGGGATATTTTCATAGCTGTCACCGGTAAAATTTCCGTCCGTAAAACAGAAAGCCTGAATATCATATTCCTCCATATCGTTGGCGAGGATATTGATCATCGTCTCATCCACACCCTCGAAAGAAGTGACTACGAACAGACTTCTTTTTCTGTTTATGAAACCCTTTACCTTACCGGAAAGAAGCATCTTCTTTCGGATATACAGGAAGATGAAAGCTATGAAATAGTAGAACAGGAAAGTCAGACCTATGGTGACACGGGAATAGACCGCGCCGACCTTCAGAACGTAGAATATGATACTGACCAGAACGAAAGAATAGATCGTGAAACCTGCCAGTTTAAGGGCATCCTCATAATACGGTCTTCTGAAGATCCCGCTGTAAGGATTGGTCATCAGAGTAAGAACTATGTCTATGAAGACCATAACCATGATGACGACTTTCCATTCACCTATATAGAGGAATCCGAAGTCGTCAAATTTGATATAGTACGCCAGCGTGAATGCCAGCAGTAATGCTATCAGGTTTAGGATGATAAAATCGAAATGTTTTATCCAACTGTTTTTTTGTTTTATATGCATATCCCGTTTATTCCTTAAAGGGTCGTAATCGTAACACTAAAATCTGCAGTTCTACGCTGCAGCCTTAAGATTATACCACTAATTCGCGCATAAATATACTGCAGAAGGCCATTTTGTGGAAAAGAACACAATAAAAACACAAAAGAAAAAGGAGCCGCTATATTGCGGCTCCGGGATACGCGATCAGATCTATTAAGTCAGATCCACTATGTCGTATTGCTCTATATATGGACCGAGTTCTTCCTTGTCTGCCGAAATGCTGACTACGAAATCGACGCTGTGTTCCTTCGAGATCCTGTCCAGCCTTGCAAGGAAATCTTCGAGATTCTCTTTCTTTATATCCGCGTGTTTGAGTATGCTGTCTATGAAGATGCACTCAAGATCATGATCCTGAGAAATAACTCCGTAAAGGAATCCTATGTACTCATCCACGTTCGTGATGGCTTCAAAATCGTTCATACTGATGAGCCTGATGCTGTATTTCAGATTGGTCGTCAGGTTTGAATTCTTGTTGATGAATACCACGCTTCCGTTAACTTTTTCCAGACTTCCGTTGGCGAGTTCGACGATCTTTTTCGTCTTTCCGCTTCCCTTGTGTCCGATCAATAATCTAACCATTGGAATCACCGCCTTTGATAAAAACTGATATATTTCCTGCTTTTATTATATCGGCTGAAAGGCTCTTTCTCAAGTGTGTTTTTTCCGAAGCTGGCCGCATGCAGCATCTATATCCTGCCCCAGAGAGCGCCTCACAGTGGCAGGTATGCCGGCTCTTTCAAGTTTCTCTGCAAAGACTTTTGCCGCTTCTCTGGAAGCCCCCTTTAGACCGTTTTCAGATACCGGATTCAAGGGTATGAGATTCACATGGCAAAGCATGCCTGATAGAAGTTTTGACAGGGCTTTAAGATCTTCTTCCCTGTCGTTCTTCCCGGCTATGAGGGCATATTCAAAGGTGATACGCCTTCCTGTCTTTTCCGACACTTCCCTGCACGCTGCGATAAGACCGTCCAGTTTATTTCCTTTAGCGATAGGCATGAGCGCTGCGCGCTCTTCCTGTGTCGGAGCATGGAGCGACACTGCAAGGTTGACCTGCGGGAATTCCTCGGCGAAAACGGGGATCTTTTTTATGATCCCGCTTGTGGAAACGGTGATGTTTCTGTAGCTGAGACCCACACCTTCCGGATCGTGCACGAGCCTGAGGAAATCAGACACGCTGCCGTAGTTGTCGAAAGGTTCTCCCATACCCATGAGCACTATGTGGTTTATGTCCTCGCCTGCCTCTTTTCTGCATATGAGGTACTCGTCCAGCATCTCCCAGCCTTCGAGGTCTCTTATCTTTCCTCCTATGCCGTATGCGCAGAAAACACAGCCCATATTGCAGCCTATCTGGGTGGAGATGCACAGGGTGTTTCCGTATTCATATTTCATGAAGACCGCTTCCACCAGATTTCCGTCAGTCATTTCAAGAAGGTACTTCCTGGTACCGTCTTCAGATACCTGTACCAGTTTGACTGTTGCACTGAAAAACCCGAAAGATGAGGACAGCTCAGTCCTCAGTTCTTTCGGGAGATTGGTCATTTCATCAAAGGAAAGCACGCCTCTGCATATCCATTCGAATATCTGTTTCTCGCGGAATGCAGGCTGCCCCAGTTCTGATAATATCTCTTTTCTTTCCTGCCTTGAAAAGGCCTTGAAGTTATTGTCCGATCTTTTCATTCTTGAAGAGATCCTTAAGGTTGATCTCTCCTATGAAAGGAAGATCTATACCTATTGAACCTGCAGTCTTGGGGATGCACGAATAGAGTATCCTGTAGGCTATGCTGCTGTCGAATGTCTGAGCAAAATAGTCGCCCATTCCGAGCTTTACGGCTGCAAATACGAGAAGATAGCAGATGATGAAAGCTGTGGCGGCTCCAAGGACTGCTCCGAGCACGCTGTTTGCGCCCTTTATTCCCGGAGCTTTATCGATCATTTTTCCTATGAGAGTCCCGAGGAATCCGAGGATAAGCATGCATACGAGAGCAATGACTATACCCGTGCATATCCTGGTCGCCGGTGTCATAAGAGATTTAAGAAGGCTGTCCGTCTGTTCCTGTGTCAGTCCCGACAGGTTGAGGCCTCTCTTGGTTGCGAAATTAAGAAGCTTGTCAGAGATCCTTGGATAGAGCCATTCGACTACTTTGGGCGTTACGGGCGGGGCCACTTTATATCCTATAAAGATGGAGCCGGCAATGACGGCAAAACCTATGCAGCTTTTGAAAAAGCCCTTTATTGCACCCAGTATCGCAAAAATCGCGATGACAATGAGCACAACCAGGTCAAAAATCTGTGAAGGATTCAAATTCATTTCATACCTCCGATTGACAACTATCAAAAGATAAAGTATTATATTTCCGTTGCGGACGGTTAGCTCAGCTGGTTAGAGCGCCTGCTTGACGTGCAGGAGGCCGTAGGTTCGAGTCCTATATCGTCCACCACGCACCGGAACCCGGAAGGGTTTCGGTTTTTTTGTATAAAATCTTTTTTGCCCCGGAGCATCGCTGTTCCGGGGCAATTCAAAATCATATTACCATGGATACCACTGCGGTCCGCTAAGCAGTCCTGATGAATTCACTAAGCCCGAACTCGGATCCGTAGGATCATCAGGATTGGGG
>CAYUGP010000135.1:0-4332 GCA_964444315.1 uncultured Oscillospiraceae bacterium
ACGATCCTTTAGGCCGCACGACACTTACCTCCCTTGGAAATACAGTATCAGCGGAATTTGAATATGCGGATGGGAACCTGACTTCTCTGACAAGAACTGCAGGGGGCCGGGAGCAGGAGTATTCATTTGGGTATGATGCCTTCGGTAAGATGACTTCTATTGACGTGGGAGACTATACTCTCGCCGAATATGCCTATGCATCCGGAAACGGGAACCTGACAAGAGAAAACTTCGGAAACGGAGACTATGTAACGTATACTTACGACTCAAGAGACAGAGTTTCGTCATGGACTGACTCAGATCTGAATGCCCGGGCATATACCTATGATGAAAACAGCAGGATAAGCGATATATCAGATACAGACGGACGTTCTTATCACTTTACTTACGACAGCCTGGACAGGATCACCGGGCACAATATCTTTAGAAACAATCTGCAGATCCTTGCATTCTCAAAGAGCTACAATGAGAACGGTCAGACAGCTCAAAAGTCCTGGGCTCTTGATAATACAACATATACCCGAAGCTATACTTACGGCAGCGACACTCTGACAACTGTCCCCAAGGGTATGCTATACTCCATGACCAGCGGCCTTAGTGACGATATCCCTTTGGTGTTTGATTATGACGCTTTGGCAAGACTGTCTTCTGTCACCGGGAAAACAACAAAAGAGTATACTTATGCTTCAGCCGGTCAAGACCATACGACAACATTTGTATCCGGGTATACAAATTCTTATGGAAACAGCGTCCTTTTAGATACTGCATTTACCTACGACGGGAACGGAAATATCGCGTCGGAGACCATTGGAAATACTACTTGGAATTATACTTATGACAATCAGGATCAGCTCATTTCTGCTACAGACGGGAGCACTACATATACATATACCTACGACGGAGCAGGCAATATCCTCACCTCTTCCGATGGTGTTCATCCTCATACATATACCTATGGAGACAATAGCTGGAAAGACCTTCTTACAGGCTTTGACGGACATACGATCAGCTATGACGGAAGCGGCAATCCCCTCAGCTATTACAACGGGAGAGACTGGAGTTTTAGCTGGGGAGCAGGGAATGTCCTCAGCAGTGCAGAGAGCACAGTAGGAAACGTGGAGACGGATATCTCATACGGTTATGACCTTGACGGGATAAGAACAGAAAAGACTGTTACCAAGACTGTGTATCATAGTTATGTTGATACAGTTGTCGCTCCGACATGTACTCAGCAGGGATATACAGAATATGCGTGCAGTAGCTGTAACAACACGTATACGGATTCCTACGTCTCAGCGCTTGGGCATAGCTATGTCGATACAGTGATTGCACCGACTTGCATAGACGATGGTTATACTCAGCATACTTGCAACCGCTGCGGTGATACGTATTCGGACTCGGTTGTTCTTGCTTTGGGGCATGATTACGTTGATACCATTGTCGACCCAACGTGTATTGACCAAGGATATACACAGCACTGCTGCAGCCGTTGCAATGCCTCTTATTCAGACAACTACATATCCGCACTTGGACACAATTATGTTGATACTGTCATTGCCCCAACTTGCACAGAACAAGGATATACACAACATACTTGTAGTCGCTGCAGTGATTCTTATTCGGATAACTATACTCCTGCACTTGGACATTTTTGGGCATATGGTACTAACGGAAATGCAGTTTGTTTAAGGTGTGGTTATATGGCAGGCGGGGATCCGGTTCTTTCTCCTCCGGGACCGATAGACACTGAGGGTACAGGTGAGGAACCGAATGGACTCTTTGCAAATGGCGAAAGCGACCCACTGAATGATCCTGATAAACCCGTCACAGAGATTCCTGTACAAGATGATATAGATCAGATGGTATTTGATGATGAAGACGAGCCAGTTTTGGGTCCTGAAATAGAAACCCCTGAGAGTGTAGAAGTAGGTCCTCTCAGATCAGGAGGACAGCTTGTTGAGTCTGAAATTACCGTAACTTACAGCTACATTTATGCTGGGGACAAACTTCTTCAGGAGAAGGTAACAACAGGACAGGTTACAGAGACACATAACTTCTTTTATGATAATAATGGCATTCCATATGCCATGCAGATCGGAAACGATGTCTATTATTACATCACAAATCTTCAGGGTGATGTAGTGGGAATGATAGACACATCCGGGATCGTTGTCGCAAACTATACATATGATCCATATGGCAAAGTATTGTCAGCAACAGGCATCCTTGCAGAGACAAATCCGCTTAGATACCGCGGGTATTACTATGACACGGAATCAGGCCTTTATTATCTTTTTTCCCGTTATTATGATCCTAATATCTGCAGGTTCATAAGCGTAGACAGCGTTTCGTATATTGGGGCAGACGGATCTCTGCTTACATTTAACTTATTTGCTTATTGCGGAAACAACCCTGTAATGGGTTATGATCCAGAAGGGACATTTAATCTGAAGGGAATTATTGCAGGTGCATTAATAACAATAGCATCTATTGTAGCGTTTTGTGCTACCGGAGTAAGTTTGAATATTGCGGGAGCGGGAGTTTCGACAGGCGCTGTAATGATAGTGGCTGCTGCAAAAGATTCTGCGATGGTTGTAGATTGGTCGGTCTCTGGCACTATTCCAATTGGTATATATGGAAAAGCCGGTAGTTCCTTTATTATTGACTTCAATGAAGATGACGGGGGAGTGTATGGATACCCACATTATGGAGGAGGAAGCGGCTATTCGTCTGGGATATCTTATTCCGTTGGATTTGTAGTAAATTATGATAAACCCGAGAACTATTCTGGTCATTTCTGCGATTATAACGTAGGAAAAGGCATTGGAATAGATTTTTGTGTTAATCCAAAGGAGGCTTTTAATTCAGCAACAAAAGCAATTTCGATTACCTTTGGGGCTGGAAATAAATGGAACTACGGGTTTGGTTGGGATTATTATTTAGGCCCTCATGCTATAATAAAGTGGAGCAAATGATGCAATTTGATTATCATTCATATTTTCGACAGAATTGTCTAAATCCATTTATGTTTTGCGTATTATCAACAGTAGCGTTTGTTGTGAGTGTTTTTTGTGTTATTGATAACATGAAAAAGAAACGCCACAGGAATGTTAAAGCCTTTTTATATGAAAATATAAATTCGGTATTCATTATGATTATAATGATTGGTTTAATTTTTGCTAATATTCCGCCGTTAGCACGTGGAGGGATTTATCTTTTATTTGAAAAGGAAGAGGATGCAATTGTATTTATGGGTGAAATAGAGGACATATTTGAAATAACATCTTTTGGTGGCATGAGATATGATGTTGAGCAAAATCACGGATATGGCGAGGGCGTTGTAATAAATAGCAATAAGTATTACCTTATGACATATGGAAATTACAAAAAAGGCGATATGGTTAGCATAAAGGTTCTACCTAAAAGTAAACTGATATTGGAGATTGAGGGGTTGTGAACATAATTGACACATTGGGACAAATGCTTTTTGTTGCTTTCTTTCAGGTCGAAGTAATCGGTTTAAAAATATAAGACTCGATTAAGGCAAAATTTTGACTTTATTAGTTATGTCTTGATGGAGTTTATAGAGGAAGCGGCTCAAAAAACGGGTGGAGAGTATTTCCCGATGGAAGCGTTGTCCCCAAAATTATTGATTTGACAGATTTGTTTGATTAATGAAGGAGTAATTATGAATCGCAAGGATAAACCATGGCTGCCTGTACCAGACTGGAAAGGAACCTGGAAAGATGATTGGCGGATAATGAACCAGGAAGTATATCTGCTAAATAAAAAATTAGAACATAGAAGATTTGATCGAGCTTTGTGTGTTGAAGAGCATGATCAATGTGATTTCTGTTGGGCACTTTTTGATAAAGACAAGGAAAATCCGTCGTATGCATATTATTCACCAGATGAAAAAGTATGGGTTTGTGAAGAGTGTTACAACGATTTTAAAGAGCACTTTAATTGGATTGTAGAAGAGTGTGAGAAGTAAATTATCCCAACAAAATACGATAGGCAGAGAATGAATAGATAATAAGACAAGCGGTATTACGATCCATTCCGCTCAAGAGGATTAGTTAGTGTATCAATAACTGTAGTTTTGTAAATGATGTGACACCAAAAACCTCTCAACAGGGATTGGGGTTTTAGACAACTTTCTTTATATCCCATTATATGAAGGAATTACCAAAGGATTAATGATGGTGTTTTGGTGATAATAATATACAGGAGAAGAATGAAATGTGGCACGAAATTATAGGCGAGAACGGAATAGGCAAATTTTTGCAGGATGTACAGTTTTTTCATGATAGTTGCATAAAAGAAATAAAG
>CAYUGP010000136.1:0-4262 GCA_964444315.1 uncultured Oscillospiraceae bacterium
TGCCGTCGGCTGTCATGGCCTTTTTGACGTACTTCTGGTTGTCCGGACTGAAGAGATCATTCGAGAGTAGATGAGTGTCAGTGGCAACGAAAACGCTCGCCAGCTTTTCTCCTTTTTCGAAATTCTCCTCTTCTTTGGATCCGCAGGCTGAAAGCCCAAGGATCAAAACTGCGATCAATGTTAAGGAAAGTACTTTTTTCATACGGGAATTATATATATTTATGCAGAGGAGTTCAAGAAAAATATGGGAACATGAGACCTGCGTATCATATATTCAGAAAGTATGCAAAGAAAAAGAAAACCCGGGATCAGATCACCGGGTTCTCTTTTTCTGTTGTGAATGACAATCTATTCTTTTGCGTCAGATTTCTCTTCTTTTCTCTTTCCTCTTACTATCATGAGGAGTATGTCTGCTATGAGTATCGCTATCATCGCTACAGTCCATTTATCTGTCAGCGCCATCGGGCTGCTCATGTCTTCCGTCAGGATGAAGGCTATCACTGCTGCAGCGGCAGGTATGATGCTCATCAGGGAAACTGTTTTGCGGAGTTTCTTTCCGTCTTTGTGCTCTTTGTCCTCGTCGTCATCAGACTCGGCTTCTTCTTCATCGTCATCCTCATCATCTTTTCTGTTTCTGAGTGTGAGGAGCATTATGAGGCTCAGGAGTACTGTGAGGGCTGCGCTGATCAGGTTCACAAGGGCCCATGCTTTTCCGTCCAGGTCTGCAAGAGGTACTTCCTCGTCTTCGATCTCGGCCTCTTCCTGCTTTTCATCGTCTGCGGATGCAGAGTGGGTGTCTTCGGGCTGTGCTACTTCAGGCTCTTCGGTCTCGGGGATCACGGGAGTGGGTGCCGGTGCAGGAGCAGGTGCAGGTGCGGGTGCGGGTTCCGGTGCAGGAGCCGGTGCCGGTGCTGGTGTGGGTTCGGGCTTGGGTTCATCCTTCTTTTCGGACTCTTCCTCGTCGATCACTTCGTCTAAGCTGTATACGAAGTTTATGACTTTGTCCTCGTTCATTTCGCCTGCGAGATCGTCGCCTTCGGCTCTGTCGTATGTGTAGCCTTCAACGATCTTGTATCCCTGGTAGTATCCGGGTGCGAACTCAGTTACGTCGTAGCTTCTCTCGCCGTTTGCTGCAGTGCTTCCCTCGAAGCTTCTGATCTCCTGGTCTGCAAGAACTTCGCCGTTCTCATCCACATAGTTCATTGTCACTGTGTATTCCGGTGTTACGAGTATGTAGTGGAGGACGATGGTTATATTGCTTCTTATCATGGTGAAGCTCTCACCCTTTGTCATGCCTATCACGCTTCCTACGGAAGGATCCTGGCTTCCGCCGCTGATGTACCAGCCTCCTGCTCTGTACTCATCTCCGCCGTATACTATGTTTCCGCTCTCGTTTACCGTGAATTCACCGTTTGCTGCTTCGAACAGTTCTCCGCCCATGAGGCCTTCTTCGCCCGGGTGCATGACCACTGTCTTGCCGTTTATTTCGAGGGCTCCTTCTACGTGTCCGTCTACTGCTGTTCCGCCTGCTGCCTTGCTCAGGTCATGATATACAGTGATCGTATACTCTTCGCCGGCGAATTGGGGGTCGGTGTAGCTGATCTCCGGAATCTCTTCTTCCTCTTCTTCAGGTTCAGGCTCTGCTGTCTTTACTACGTGGTCGGAGGTGTAGAAGTTGTTTCCGTCGAAGCTTACTGCGAACATCACGCCGCCTATTACATATGTCCAGCTGTATGATACGTCGAGGTTTTCTATGGCCGCTGTTCCGTCAGATCCGGATACTATGGTATAGTTTATCACCTCGGCGCCTTTCTTTCCTGTAAAGACCGCTTCTGCGCCTTCTACGGGCTTTCTGCCGTCGCTTACGCGGAGCACTGCTTTTCCGTATACTACCGGGGCCTCTTCTTCAGGTGCCGAGTAGTAGAGGTTGAGCTCGATCACGTCTCCGGCCATGGGGCTGTTGAAGGATGCTCCGAAGATGCTTGCGTTCTCTCCGTCGAAGCAGAAGTAGTATGCTGCGCCTCCGTTCATCTTTGCGGTGCCCTTGACATAGGTCCCGTATGCGTCTCCGTACAGCCATCCGAAGGGGAATGAGCCGTATTCCAGTTCGTAGATACCTGCGTCTTCGTGATAGACCGTATCTGTTGCCTTGAGTTTATCGTTTACGAAAATGTTTACATCCACTCTTATCTGGGATTCATCTGCGAAAACTGCCGCCGGTATCATGGTGAAGACCATGATCAGGGCCATCAATATCACGCTTACTTTTTTCTTCATGTTTTTCATTTTTTTTCTCGCTTTCATTCACAAAATCATTCACAAACTGTTTGTTTTTACGCTTTAGATTTTACATAGGAGCCCATCATAGAAAGCGTCATAAAAAAATGAAGGGGAAAGGGAATTTGCGGAAAATGGTCACTAAAATCGTCTCAAGGAAAATATATTGTGCAAAAGGGATATTTTTTTCTTATGTTCCGGAGAAATTAAAAGACCCGCCTTATGCCGGCTGCGTCGGATCCGCCGTATGCCTTGATTTTACTTTTTTGTCTTTTTTATGCAGCTTATGATAAGGGATTATTGCCGCCAAGGCGGCGGTAGGCGTATAATGAAAAAAAGGGTTTTGGTCATATTTTCACTTGCGACGGACTGAAATGGAAGATACGGAAAGAAAAGAGATATACGAAAGGGCGGGAAGGCTGGCTTCAGAGGACAGTGAAGAGAGTCTGGAAAAAGCCGTCGAGCTGTATAAGTCTATAATTGAATGGGAGGATGCCGGCGTTCGCTGCGCAGCCTGCGAGACCAGGCGCGCACAGATAAGGTGGGAGGCGGAGTCTGCCAGACTTAAGGACCTTGAAAAGGAGGACGAAGCCCGGCATGCCCGCCGGAAAAAGGCACTTCTCATAGCGCTGGTCGCGGTCCTTCTGTGCTTTGCCGCAGTGATCACTGTAGAGCTGATACGCTTCAGGCGTTACAGCATAGCCGGGGAACACCTCATCGCAGGAGAGTACGAGCTCGCTGCCGATTCTTTCATGGAGATGGCGGATTACCGTGATTCGAGATACAAAGTCTTCGAGTCTGCGGTAGGACTGTACAGAAACAAGGAATACGAAAAAGCTCTTCCGTATTTCATATGGCTGGACGGAGCCGTAGACGGCGGCTACTATATGCGAAAGTGCCGGCAGCGGCTGGGGCTTGAGCCATAAAAAATATCACCGGCATTAAGCCGGTGGTCGTAAGACAGTTCATAGTTTTCTGAAATGGCATGATCTTCGGGTCATGCCATTTCCTGTTCAATACAATAGCTGCTCTATCACTTCTGCGCAGTCGCCGTCGATGCAGATGGACCGGTCCTCGATCTGTGAAGGGCAGTATGCCTCGCCGAAATTGAGGCAGGCGTAGACTGCTTTCGGGTTATCATCTGTCATCTGCCAGAAAGGATATTTACAGATCGCCGGGGTATTCATCCCGATGCCGATCTCCAGATATAGAACGTGGAGTCCCTCGTGTTTTTTGAGGAAGTCCGAGTAGGCAGCGGATGCTCTTTTCCAACCTTCGTCCTCAACGAATGAATCGTCCGAGCGAAGATTCATCTTCATATCCGAGCCGTCATCCGGGCATTTGGGGATCAGCTCAGTCGGGATCCTCATCAGAAGTGTCCCTGTCTCCGGAGGCTGGAAGACGTTTTCAGGATCTTTCTCAAAGCCCTGGGCTTCCATCGCCTTCATGACCCATTCTTCGTTGTCATAGGTTTTACGTATCTTCGGATCTACGCTCTGGAACAGACCGTAATCTCCCTGAGTGTAGAAGAGACGCTTCTTTTCAAAACCGGCTGCCTGGAACTGATGGTCTACATTCGTTGTGATCACAAAATAGTCCTTATCCCTGATCAGAGACAGGAGATCGCGATAGACAGGTTTCTGAGCCGGGACATAGCGGTTGTAATAGATATGCCTTGACCACCAGGCCCAGCGGGTCTCGGCATCAGGAAAAGGATAGAAGCCTCCGGAATACATATCCCGGATCCCGAATTTTCTCGCAAAATCTCCGAAATACTTTTCAAACCGCTCTCCGCTGTATATAAAGCCGGCAGCCGTGGAAAGGCCTGCTCCGGCGCCGATCACAATGGCATCGGCGTTCTCGATTTCTGTTTTAAGCCTGGCGACAGCTTCCTCGCGGGAGAGTTTTCCTTCTGTCATGCCGCCCCGGAAATTCCGGACAGCATTGATTCCTTTGTTTATAGATTCCAGATATCCGTTCGGAAG
>CAYUGP010000137.1:0-4195 GCA_964444315.1 uncultured Oscillospiraceae bacterium
CGAACACAGTAGTTAAGCTCTTCATCGCCGATGATACTTGGCTGGAAGCGGCCTGGGAAAGTAGGAAGTCGCGGGTTTTTCTATATGGCCCCATGGTCAAGAGGTTAAGACATCGCCCTTTCACGGCGGTAACCCGAGTTCAATTCTCGGTGGGGTCACCATTAAAAGGGCGGCGCAGATGCGCGGCCCTTTTTCTTACGGATCTTGCCCAATTTGCGGATCCGATCACATAGGCCTGCAGCGATGCGGGCCTCATACAGCATGCGGCTATGGCGGAACTGGCAGACGCGCAGGATTTAGGTTCCTGTGGGAGACCGTGGAGGTTCGATTCCTCTTGGCCGCACCAGTATATCAAGAGGCTTTCCGGCCTCTTTTTTCTTTTGCTATATTCCTTAAAAGAATATTTGAACCGTTCAAGTATTACGTATATTCATATTACAATATATGGTATAATCAAAAACAGTGACAATGTTTACGAAAGAGGAGGAAAAAATGCCAAGCAAATACGGCGGATACATGGGCAGGATCGCAAAATACGATCTTTCGACGGGAGAGCTTTCAGATTATCCCTGGACCGACAGGGAAAGGGAACTGTTCATAGGCGGGAAGATAGTCGCTGCAAAGATAATGTATGACAATTTCACAGGCAGTGAAGAAGCTTTCTCAGAGGAAAATATGATCATCATAAGCACCGGCCCTCTTACGGGAACCGGAGCTCCTTCATCTGCACGGTTCGACATTTCCACCCTGTCACCTCTTACGGGCATAACGACTTCCTCCAATTGCGGGGGAAGGTTCGGATACTATCTCAAGAAAGCCGGCTTTGATGCCCTAATACTTGTGGGCCGCTGTAAAGAGCGCTCATGGCTCGAGATAGACGGTGACAAGTTCACGCTCCACAATGCGGACGATGTCTGGGGAATGAAGACCGGTCAGGCTCAGAAGAAATTGTCGGAACTTCTTAAAGAGCAGAAAAACGGCAGAGAAGTAAAGCACGCACAGCTTTGCATAGGGCCGGCGGGCGAGAATCTCGTAAGATATGCCTGCGTGGTCTCAGATGAAAGAGTAAACGGCAGGGGCGGCGTAGGCGCTGTCTTCGGATGGAAGAATCTGAAGGGGATAACGGTAACGGGGAATAAACAGTTTTCAGTGGCGGATCCGGAAAAGACTCTGGCCTGGAACAGAAAATGGTTCAAATACCTTAAGGCGCACCCCCTTACAGGCAATCAGCTTCCGAGGCTCGGGACCGCAGGTCTTGTGAGCCAGATGCAGATGAGGAGCATGCTGTCAACGAAAAACTACAGCTGCGGACAGTTCGAAGACTTCGGCAAGGTGAACGGCGAGACTCTGGCGGAGGAATACAATATCGTTAACAAGGGTTGCCTGACCTGTCCCATAAAGTGCGCCAGAACAGTGATGGTGGACGGAAAGGAAGTAAAGGGACCGGAGCTGGAGACTCTGGGACTTCTGGGAGGCGGTATACTGAACAGTAATCTAGAAGATATACTCAGGTGGAACTATGAACTGGATGAGCTGGGCATGGATACCATATCGGCATCTTCGACCCTTGCCTGGGCAATGGAAGCAAATGAAAAGGGCCTCTGGAAAAACGGCCTGGAGTTCGGAAAAACGCAAAACGTCTCCGAAGTCTTTGAAATGGTCGCCCGCAGGAAAGGGATAGGAGACGAGCTTGCGGAAGGCAGCAGAAGGCTTGCAAAGAAGTACGGCGGAGAGGAATTCGCCATAAACTCAAAAGGCATGGAGCTGGCTGCCTACGAGCCAAGAAGAGCTGTAGGCATGGGCCTTGGCTATGCAGTAGCCAACAGAGGCGGCTGTCATCTGAACGGTGGATACCTCGTCATAGTCGAGGGGCTTGGCCTCTTTACGGATCCTCAGACGCCCAAAGCAAAGGCTGATTTCACCATGCTCTTCCAGGATCTCATGGAGACCATATCGGCAACGGGACAGTGCCTTTTCACGTCCTATGCCTTTTTCCCGGGCTTCCTCATCACCAAGCCCAACGGAGCGGTCGCGACCATGGTAAACAAGGCTATACCGCATATAGGGTGGATGCTGAGATTCATCAACAGATGCGCCCCGGGACTGGCCATACATCTTCCCGTGTTCCATCATACCAAGGGCGTAAAATACTCCTTGGGCATGCCCATGACTTTCGGAAAGTACGTTGCCATAGGAGAAAGAGGATATACTATGGAGAGAGCTCTGAATACCAGATTCGGTATATCGTCTAAAGACGATGCTCTTCCCGCAAGGCTCACTGACGTTCCGCAGGACCCCGGTGACGAAAGCACAAGGGTGCCTCTTGAACGCATGAAAAAGACCTATTACAGAGCAAGGCGCTGGGATGAAAACGGCATACCCAAAGCATCCACGCTTAAGAAGCTGAAGATAGAGGAGGCGTGATATATGGTACATGTGGAACTCTTCGGCCTCTTCAGGCTGGATACGGGTATAAAGGAAATGGATGCAGATGCAAAAAGCGTAAAGGATATCTATCCTTTGCTTCTTGCGGAGGCGAAAAGAATAAACCCGAAAACGAAGATAACGGCAAAAGATATAGACGGCTGCATAGTAGTCATCAACGGCAAGCAGGCAAACAAAAGGGCGAAGCTGAGTGACGGCGACAGTGTCATGCTCATGAGCCCCGTGTGCGGAGGATAAAGGAATGGCAAAAGAAAAACTTCTTCCATATATAGATGCGATCACATGCGCAGGGTGCAGCGTTTGCATAGAGAACTGTCCCAAAAACTGCCTTGAGCTTACAAAGCCCGGGTACAGGGGCGACATCAGGACCATAGCGCAGCAAAAAGATCCAAAGGCTTGCATAGGCTGCGGCATATGCGCAAAAGTATGCCCCATAGGAGCTGTAACAATGACAAGACCGGGGACCACCCCCGATCACATTTCAAAGGGAGGAAAAGGAAATATCATGGGCAAAGTATACTGCAGAGTATTTCAGGCTGTAATGAAGATAGGTAATTACTTCATGGGGTACAGGACACCGGAGCTGGTGTCGGAAGGACCGGGAAGCGTAAAGAAATTGCCGGAAGTCATCCTGGGAAAGGGCGTTAAAAACGTGCTCTTTGTCACCGACGGCGGCCTTATGAAGATAGGCGTTCCCGGCGGCCTTCTAAAGGCTATGGATGCCGCAGGTCTTAAGTACAGCGTTTTCTCGGATGTTCAGCCTAACCCGACGGATCTCAATGTGGAGGCAGGACTCAAGGCATATATGGAAAACGGATGCGAGGGCATCATAGCCTTCGGAGGCGGCTCCCCCATGGACTGTGCCAAGGGCATAGCCGCAAGAATAGCACACCCGAACAAGACTGTCGCTCAGCTTCAGGGAATATTGAAAGTCCACAAGAAGATAGTACCTTTCTGGGCAGTGCCCACTACTTCAGGTACGGGATCCGAGACAACGGTCGCAGCTGTAATCACCGAGGCTGCCACTCACCACAAGGCGAGCATAAACGACCCGGCGATACTGCCTAAATATGCGGTGCTCGATCCGGAGCTCACCATGGGGCTCCCTCCCTTCGTCACGGCGACCACGGGGATGGACGCTCTGTGCCATGCCGTAGAAGCCTATACGAACCACACTTACAATACCAAGGTCGAGGACAAAATGGCGAAAGATGCCGTAAAGCTCATCCACGACTGGCTTCTTAAAGCCTATGAAAACGGAAGTGACCTGCAGGCAAGGGAGAAGATGCAGTATGCAGCTTTCTATGCAGGCAGAGCCTTTACAAGAGGCTGCGTGGGCTATGTCCACGCCATAGGCCACACATTGGGCGGTCTTTACGGAGTTGCCCACGGTCTGGCCATGTCTGTCATACTCCCCCATGTCATGAGACAGTACGGAAGCGCAGTCTATGATAAGCTTGCTGATCTTGCTGATGTGTGCGGCATGGAGGGAGAGACTGCGGAAGACAAGGCCCTTGCTTTCATCGCCTGGATAGACGATATGAAAAAGAAGATGGATCTTCCGGCAGGCTTTGACTGCATAAAGGACGAGGATATAGATCAGATAATAGCCTGGGCGGACAAGGAGGCCAATCCTCTGTATCCGGTGCCGGTTATATGGGGCAAGGACGATTTCAGGCGCCAGATACATACGATAAGGACAGCGAGGTACGAATAAGAAAAGCGTTTCAAAACACAAAAAGAGAGCAGC
>CAYUGP010000138.1:0-4193 GCA_964444315.1 uncultured Oscillospiraceae bacterium
GCCATACAGTGGCTCAGAGACGAGATGGGTCTTCTCAAGTCAGCTCCCGAATCGGAAGAAGCTGCGCTCAAAGTGCCCGATACGGACGGAGTATATATGGTACCGGCCTTCGTAGGACTGGGAGCTCCGTACTGGGATCCTTATGCGAGAGGACTCATATGCGGTATAACGAGAGGCACTACAGCTAATCACGTCATTAGGGCGACTCTCGAATCCCTCGCATATCAGACCTGCGACGTACTTACGGCCATGGAGCAGGACAGCGGTATAAAGCTGCACTCGCTTAAAGTAGACGGCGGAGCTTCCGCAAACAACTTCCTCATGCAGTTCCAGGCGGATATGATAGGCACAGAGGTAAAGAGACCTACGTGCATAGAGACTACGGCTCTCGGAGCCGCCTATCTTGCAGGACTTGCGACGGGATTCTGGGAGAACCTCCAGGATGTACAGAACAACTGGAGCGTTTCAGGTTCCTTCGTCCCGAAGATGAGCGAAGCCGAAAGAGAAGCAAAGCTCGAGGGCTGGCACAAGGCAGTGCAAAGGACAAGATAGAGACGGAATATACAAGGATGGGAAGGGCAGGCCCGGCGGCTTGCCCTTCTTTTGTTTTCTGCCTGCCCGGATCATACGTACAGTTTTTGATTTGATTTTTGTATCATCCTAGAGTAATATATTTTTCTGGTAGTGTTGTAGAAGTACGATACTGACTGTTGCGTTCTATAATTTAATATGTCTTTCCATCGGAGGTTTTTATGAAGTTTGATCAAAAAGAAATCGACGATGCTGTTGTAACTCTTGCTACCCCTGAAAATCCGAAAGGGTATGGCATTGTGTTTGCTTCTCCCATAAGCGCCAGAGAGAACATGAAGAGAGCTTTCCATCATAAGGCATGCTGGATCCCTTACAGGGCCGACATGAACTGGTTTTGTCCTGAGATCATTCCGGACAGCATAGCTAGGGCTTATGTTACGGAGTATGCTCCCTACAAGGGTACTCCCGGCGGAAAGGATATGTTCGGTATAGAATGGGAATACGTTCCCGCAGCAAGAGGATCGATAGTAAGGCCGGGCAACCCGACTCTTAAAGATATCACTCAGTGGAAAGAAGTTATCAAATTCCCGGATATAGACTCCTGGGATTGGGAAAACAGCGGAAAGAACAACGCCCAGTATCTCAAAGACTCCAACCAGTTCCAGCTTCTGTGCATGTTCACAGGATGGTTCGAAAGACTGATCTCATTCATGGATTTCGGTCCTGCCGCATATGCCATGATGAACAGGAAACAGCAGCCCTATGTCAAGGAACTCTTTGAAAAGCTCACCGACATGTACATCGACATCATCGATCACTGTGCAAAGTATTATCCTGATCTTGACGGATTCACTTTCCATGATGACTGGGGTGCACAGCACTCTCCGTTCTTCAATGAAAAGACCGTAAGGGAGATGATCGTTCCGTATATGCAGAGAGTCACGAAGCGTATCCACGAACTTGGTTACGTATGCGAGCTCCACAGCTGCGGCAAGATAGACCAGCTAATAGGCTGCATAGTCGACGCAGGCTGGGACAGCTGGGACGGCATGGACATCAACGATGCTCACTGGGATTATGACAACTACGGAGACAAGCTCCTTATGAGGATGGTCGCAAGATTCCCGGCAGACAGCACTGACGAAGAGCTGACAAAGGCTGCTGAGGATTTCCTCGATGATTTCGGAGATCCGAACAAGCCCGTCGTTCTTTCTCATTTCACGCCCAGAGTTCCCAAATTCAATATGGAGCTTTACAGGCTGTCGAGAAATCTGTACGACACGAACTAAAAGATATACGGTATCTCAGGGGCAGGAATGCCCCTGTTTTTTTGTGTTTATTCCAATATTTAAAGAAAATATTGCATAAATTGGAATATTTAGGTATACTGTATTTGCGTTTATGATGGTCCTCTCGGGGAGAGCCGAGATGGAAACCGGATATATCAAAGAATTCATAACCATTGCTGATGAGAAAAGCTTTTCCAGAGCATCGGAAAAACTGTTCATTTCGCAATCTGTTCTTACCAAGCACATCCAGAAACTTGAGGCTGAGCTTGGTTTTTCGTTTTTTGTAAGGACTTATCCTTTGACTCTAACTCCGGCAGGGGAGTATTTCTACGAAAATATCAGCAGCATTTTAGATGATGTGACTGCAGTAACAGAAAGAGCCAAAGAGATCTCCATGGGTTTCGGCCGCACACTGCTGCTGGGTCTGCCTGCACATACGAAAGCGCAGTTCCTGCCGGATCTTCTCAAATTCAAAAAAACGCATCTCGATGTGGATATCAAGGTAGACGTAAGTGAATCGGACCAGCTCCTGAAAGGAGTGCAGAACGATCTGCTCGATATTGCGATATTGTTCATGGTAGATGCACCTGACAGCCTGATACTGCAGCAGTTTTCCACGGAGCTCATAAGCAAGGGGAAGATGTGCGTCATAGCGGGCAAGGAGAACAAAAGATTCGCCGGGAAAAAAGATGTCTCCGTAGAAGAACTTGACGGGGCAGCTTATCTTCTCATAGACGACCTGTTCCACAGGGCTCTTTACAAAAACCTGTCTGCTCTTGCTTTGGACTATGGGGTCAGCTTCGGATCTCCAGTCCTTGCAGAGAATACAGACGATGCTCTTGTCAAAGTGCTTCTCAATGACGGAGTTCTTCTTATCCCCTGCGAAGATGAAAACATCTTTTCGGATGAGTTCTATCAGAGACTGCCCATAAGGGAGGATGGATTCACCTATTCCAGATATTACGTCTGGAAAAAGACCAACAAGAGTTCATCGGTCAAAGAGTTCATTGGCAGCCTGAGAGGGGAATAGGGAATTAAACTATTCCAAAAATGAAATAATATCACTGTTTTCAGGGAATATAATAAAAGTGCGTTTATGGTAATGAGAAAGGATTGAACTATGTCTCCCGGAGGTATAGCTTTAATCATTACGGCTTTGATGCTCGTAATGTTCATTGCCCAAGTTTTCCCGCTGGCGGTCACCGCTTTGCTTGCAGCATTTGCGATGGCGGCTTTAGATCTTATCAAGATCAACACCATAATGACTCAGTTCGGTACCAGCATGGTATTCGCTGTAGCCGGAATGATGGTCGTTGGTTCTGCATTGTTCGAAACCGGTCTTGCCCAGCTCATATGTAACAAAATGCTCGGCAGGGCACAGAGAAGCAGAAAAGTGTTCATAATCATGCTTCTCACGGCGATCACTTTATTTTCCGCATTTTTAAGCAACACTACTACAGCTGCCATGTTCATTCCTGTGGTTGCAGGAGTCGTGGCTACTTCGCATAACAAAAATATCACCATTAAGAATTCATTCATTCTCATCGGTTATGCGGCAGGCCTCGGCGGCTGTATGACGCTTATGGGATCTCCGTCGCAGCATCAGCTGGCGGCAAAGCTCCTTGAAGCGAACGGACTGGAACAGTACGGATTCTTCTACGGAGTGAGAGGCACCATAGTCCTTCTTGCGGTCATGATACTTTACTTCATCTTCATTGGAGACAGGATCATGGACAAGAAGTTTGATTTTGAAGAAGCTGAGATAGAAGTAAATCACAATATCGCAACTGCGAACAAAACTCCCAAGGATATATTCAGAATGGTAATGGCCGGCATCATCATGGTAGGCTGCGTAGTATCCATTGCAATGAAGTGGGTATCCTCAGGCGGCGGTGCTCTCATAGGAGCTACGGCGGTAGTGGTGTTCGGCTGCATAGAGCCAAAGAAAGCCCTTCAGTCCATACACATGGATGTAGTCATACTCCTTGCAGCTCTGCTTGCTGTATCCGACGGATTCAACGAGAGCGGAGCAGGTGAGATGTGTGTCAATTTCATCTTTGGTCTGTTCGGAGAGAATGCGAGCCCCTTCGTGCTCTATGCCGTAGTCGTCCTCGTATCGGTGCTTCTTACGAACATCATAGACAATATCGCAGCGCAGGCACTGATAGGCCCGATAGCTATAGCCATAGCGCTTAGGACCGGCATCAATCCGACCACCATGGTATTCTCAGTACTTGCCGGCTGCAACGTTGCTTATCTGACGCCCATATCCACGCCTTGCATCACCATGACTCTTTCAGGAGGATACAGGTTCAAAGATTACATGACTGTCGGGTGGGCGCTGAGCCTTGTGTCATATATAGCGATACTGGC
>CAYUGP010000139.1:0-4149 GCA_964444315.1 uncultured Oscillospiraceae bacterium
TGCTTATTCCTGCAAGCATTTAAGAAAGAACCTCTTTCATCATATTTGTACCCATTTCCACGTGCTCCCTGCTGTCTACTATAAGGAGGATGGTGTTGTCTCCTGCTATAGTACCGAGTATGGAATCATCAGGGACTCTGTCGATGACTTCTGCGGCTGCACCGGCACATCCGCTTAAGGTCTTGATAATGATAAGATTCTCAGATGATTTGACGCTTACGATGGTATCTGTCAGTATTTTTCCGTACTTGTCCAGTATCCTTTCAGGTACTTTAGGTGCATCGGCATAGCGGCTCTTTTTGATCCGTCCCGATACTTTTACCAGGCCCAGTTCCTTTATATCTCTTGAAACCGTAGCCTGAGTTGCGTTGAAACCTTCCTCTTTCAACCTCTCCGCCAGTTCTTCCTGAGTGGAGATCTCCTCGTTTTTGATTATTTCGAGTATCTTTGTCTGTCTTGCGTATCTCATATTTCCTCCGATAATGAAATTATGAATATTATGCATAAATTATACCACAGACAATAAAAAAGTGCCGCAATTATACGGCACTTTTTATAAAACTTTTTCGTGATTTACTCGACAGACTTGATCCTTGCTGCCTTACCTGTTCTACCTCTCATGTAGTTGAGCTTTGCTCTGCGGACATCGCCGCGGCGAACTACTTCGATTTTGTCGATAGACGGTGAATGGAGCGGGAATGTCTTCTCTACTCCGATACCGGATGACAGTCTTCTGACTGTGAATGTCTCGGAAATACCTCCGTTCTGTCTTTTGAGCACGAATCCTTCAAAGACCTGGATCCTTTCACGGTTTCCTTCTTTGATCTTGATATGTACTCTCAGTGTATCACCGACAGAGAACTCAGGAATATCAGTTTTTTCATACTCTTGAGTAATAGACTTAATAAGATCCATTAATTGTTTCCTCCTTCCTTCTTAGACGTTCTTAACATCCAAGCGCCCGGTGCTCCTTCCTATCAGCTCCGGACTTTGCCAGCGGACCGTCCGTAATACGCAAAAGGGATTCTAACATAAGAATCCCTTCATTGCAAGAAATATTTTCAAATGTTTTACAAAAGTATCAGCCGCCTTCTCCGCCGCCTTCAGGCGCTTCGCTTACTACTATAGTCACCGTCTTCGTCTGCCCTGCAGTAGTGGTGATACTTATGGTCGAAGTACCTGCCTGTGAAAATGCACCGGAAATGGATGAACTCGCTGCACTGTAGTATGAGAATACCGAATCGTTATTGACCTGGATATATCCGTCTATATTGAATGCTATATAGAATTCATCCCCCACATTGAAATTGTAACTTCCCGAATCATCCGGACTTATTACAGCAATAGGCGGTTCAACGTAGATCTGGATGGAAGCTTCAACTCCGTCAGCCGAAGCGATAACGCTCACAGGCGACAGTGAGCCAGCTGTTGCAGCGGAAATAGTCACATTGTTTCCGTTTATTTGCGGGTTGTTTATTATAGGATAAAGTCCGGAGATCCCCTGTACGTTCCATGTCACGGTCTTTACATCCGCATCTTCCGGATAAATGTTAGCAGTGATATTTGCGCTCGGACCTCCGGCATAAAGATATGTCACACCGCTGTTGCTCAGTTCTATCCTCTCGACCGGAACATATACTTCTATCTGGATATCACACTGTTTCTCATTATGCTTGACAGAGTATGCTGTTATGGTGCAGGTGCCTTTCTTGACTCCTGTCACGACTCCTGTCGATGACACTTTGGCAATCGTATCGTTGCTGCTCTTGAAAGCCAATTCCTGATAAGTGGCATCTTCCGGTGTGATGATCACATGAAGATCGATATTTCTGCCTTTTCCTATCTTCAAGCTGTTTCCTTCCTGGAAAGTCATCCCGGAGATAGGTTTTTCTTCAACTGTGATCGTCGTAGTCGCTGTAAGGCCTTCCACTTTGGCGGTCAGTATGGCCGTGCCTTCTTTTACGCCTGTTATGGAACCTCTTTCATCTACAGTGAATACTTCTGTATCAGAACTCTCATAGGTGACTGTTTCCGTGGTATTTCCCGGCGTCACTACGGCAGGAAGATCCTTTATCTCTTTGACGTAGATTACATAAGAAGGATTTGCATAAGCAAGACCTGTGGGCTTGATGTAGTCCTTCATTTGCGCCTTGAGGGTCATATCTTTTGTTACAGGGGACAGGAAACTGAACACCTTGTTATCCTCAGTAAGCCAGGTCACGAAAGCTTTATTTTTGACTTCAGGATCTTTTTCAGGCTTTTTTACCATTTCCCCTTCGCCTACTTCGACTACGAGGAATTCTCTTCCGTCCTCATAGAGGAATGTGACCTTCATGGACTTTTTGTAATAGGCCGTGAGTTTCAGATCAGACCCTACCAGAGATTCTTCATCGTATTTCTTACCGTTCAGCTGCCATTCTATGAATACATAGCCATCTTTTTCCGGTGCTTCTATCAGAGTGACGGCTTTACCCTCTTTGACTTTCACAGTTTCGATGAGCGTGCTGTCATCATAGAAAGATACGTCGTATTTCTTCCCTCCGAAGAGATAGAAATATCCGGCTGCAAGAAGAGCAAGTATAAGAAGAACTATAAAGATCACCAATCCGGTCTTTTTCTTTTTTCCTTTTTGCTTCTTCTGTTTTTTGCCTTTTGAAGGCTTTTTCTTGCGTTTGATCTCTTTTTCAGGCTCTTCGTCCTTGGGATCATCGAAGTTCAGTGTTACCGCATCGGGTATATCTTCCTCAGCGGTATAATAAAACTCCGAAGCATCAGGGATCCTGCCCTGGTCTTCTACCTGTGAATCGAACAGATCATCAAGAGATGTCGCATCCGAAAATCCACCGTTCAAGCGTTGTTCATAATCATCAGCCATAATGTCTCCTTTTACGCCCTCGGGAACGCGCTGTTGTACACGTCCATTATCCTGTTCTTTCTGAATTTGAGATATATTTTAGTTGCCATTATATCCTCATGTCCCAGCAGTTCCTGCAGACTTTTAAGATCCGCACCGTGCTGGATGAGATGTACGGCGAATGTATTCCTTATCACCTGGGGCGTCAGCTCTGTATCGAGCTCTGCCATCTCCCCGTAAGTCTTAAGTATCTTCCATACTCCCTGGCGCGTTATCCTTTCACCTATATGACTGAGAAATAACGCTCCCCTGTCTTCTTTTTTGCCAAGAAGCTGCCTTCTGCCTTTGAGCATATACTCTTTGAGAGCGTCTCTGCAGTATCTGCCTATAGGGACTACTCTTGCCTTGGCTCGGTCTTTTGTGTTTACTGATACGTACCCTATATTCAGGTTAAGATCCGATATATCCAGAGCGCAAAGCTCAGATACCCTCATTCCCGTCGCATACATCATTTCAAGTAGTGCCCTGTCCCGAAGTCCCGGCACTATTCCTTCCGGTGATTCTATGAGTTTCGTGATCTCTTCTTCGCTCAGATAAATTATCTCCTTCTCTTCTATTTTTCCCGCCTTGCTTTCGCTGCAGGGGTTCTTTTTAACGGCACCTCTTTGTATGAGATAATCATAAAAAGATCGTACGGATGAGATCCTTCTGTTTATGGTAGCGGGGCTCTTACCGCTTTCGCTAAGATACTCTGTATATCCTTTGAAATCCTCTGCTTTTGCTTTTTCAAGAGGCTTCCCAGAAGTTTTGAGCCAATTTTCGAAATCGTCTACATCGGAAAGATAGGCAGTCCTAGTACCTGCTGCGGTACCCTTTGATTCAAGATATTTTTCATAATCATCGATGTAGTACATTTTGCCCTCACTTGACATAATTATATCATCAGTCAAGAATTTTTATATATATATATTATAAGCCAAATGTGACAAATAAGTGATAAGGAAGAATCACTCGTAAACTATTTTTCCAATGAGCTCCCTTACCAGCATATTGATCTCTTTGTATTTTATCTCACCCTGCTGCTTTATTATGAGATAGTTGCTCGCAAAACCTTCCATCATCTCAAAATCAGATATGTCCACCGGCATGTCCGTAAGATCGACATAGAGATAATCTTCTAGTTCTTTCGGTCTTATAACAAGCCTTGCAGCCCCTGAGGAGAAGTCATATTCCAGATCGAAATATTCTTCAAAAGCACTCAATGGTACCATTCCCGGCTTTGTCTTTGCATTTAC
>CAYUGP010000140.1:0-4126 GCA_964444315.1 uncultured Oscillospiraceae bacterium
ATAGCCTGTTCATAAGCATCTGACTATGATAATCCAAGATGCTTTTCGATGACTAAAGAGATCTTAGAACCAATGGTACTGAAAGTGTTCACTGAAGTCATAGGATCCTGGAATATGGTAGAGATCTTAGCTCCTCTGATACCTTCCCAGTCTTTATCTGTTGTAAGTTTGGTAAGATCCTGACCGTGGAACATTACGGATCCCTTTGTGACCGATCCGTTCGATTCGAGCATTCCGGTAAATGTCTTCGTAAATACGGATTTTCCGGAACCGGATTCGCCTACGATGGCGAATGTTTCGCCTTCGTAAAGATCAAGGGATACGTTCCTTATAGCGGTAAGGTAGTTATCGCGAACTCTGAATTTAACTTCGATGTCCTTTGCCGATAATATGATGTTTCTTTCTTCTGCCATAGTGCCTTACCTCCTTTACATATGTGTACGGGGATCGGCTGCGTCAGCAAGCTTCTGTCCCACTATATAAAGGGAAATAGATATTATAGCCAGGAGCCCTACCGGGATCCAGAACAGATGCGGATATCCGTTCATATACGCTGTATAGAGGGATATGGACTGTCCGAGGGATGCGTTGGTAGTTCCGAGACCGAGGCCCATGTAGGAAAGGAATACTTCGTATGAGATCAGCGAAGGTATGGTCCTTGATACATAAGTCATGATGACCGAGATAAGATAAGGAAGGATGTTCTTCGTTATCATGGTCCAGGTCCTGGTGCCGAGGCACTTTGATGCAAGGTTGTACTCCCTGTCTCTTATGATCATTACCTGAGTTCTTATGAAGTACGCAACGAAGATCCATTCCGTACATGTCATGGTAATGATAAGAGGCTTCATTCCAGCTCCGAGGATATATGAAAGTATCATACAAAGGAGAAGGAACGGTACGTTGGAGATAACGTTGTAGACCTCTATCATCCACTTATCCATCTTCTTCGAGAATCCCCAAAGTGCTCCTACGGGGATACCGATGATCATGTCTATGAAGCAGCATACGAAACTGATTATTATCGAGTTTCTGGCTCCTGCCCATACTGCATCGAAAACTTCGTTTCCTACGTGGTCCGTTCCGAAGATGTGTTCAGCGGACGGCTTGAGGAACTTCATCGATGCATTGTTGATATTGGGCGCTATAACCGGGCTGTATCCAGAAATGAGCGGCTGAATAAGAGCAAATGTGATGATGAAGATCAGCAGTATCGTTATTGCAACTGTGAACTTGTTTTTATAGAACGTTCTCCATACTGACTTCCAATAGGAATACCGGGGAGCTGCGATATGCTCCGATTCATATTCGTCGAAGGAAGCAAATTCAAATAAATCGTTTCTTTCTGTATCCATTACGACCTCCCTGCCCCTTCTGTAAGTGAAATACGCGGGTCTACCTTTGTAAGCACTATATCTCCGCACAGTACCGAGAGTACCGATATGGTGGAGAACATGAATGCAAGAGCGATTATCATTACGTTATTGTATTGGTTGATAGCGTTCGGAAGCATCTTTCCCATACCTCCGACGGAATAGATAGCTTCTGTGATGATGGCGCCAGTGATACAACCTGCAAGTGAACTGGGGATTCCCTGCGCAATGGGTATTATTGCGTTCTTGAAAATGTGGTTGTTGAATATTTCCTTCTGGTTGAGGCCCTTCGCCTTTGCAAATTTTACGTAGTCAGAGTTCATCTGGTCTACGACATACCTTCTGGTCCAGAGCATGAGAGAAGCTCTGGACGGAAGTGCAAGGGAGATAACAGGAAGGATCCAGGAACGGATGTCGTGCGGTCCGTATGTAGTAAATACGGAAGGCAGGTTGAACAGTCTCGTTCCGAGGTATCTGAATAAATATATATATGCCAGGGACGGTACAGCAATGATGAATATGATGTATACCATTCCGAGCTTATCTGCTAATTTATCTTTCTTTCTCGCCATGAGGACACCGAAGGGAAGTCCGAGCCCGTATGCAAGCACAAGGGCAAGTATACCCATTATGAAGGATGTCCCGATCATTGAAGGCTGATCTTTTTTAGTTTGATATGTTGCATAGTGATCAACAAATTTTTGCTCATCCATACGGTCGAGAATGGGTTTGTATTTGAGAGTGCCGAATATGATTCCGGACTCCCCTCTTGCACCTGTTTCATAAGTCACCATTCTCTTTACTTCAGTTCCCTGTGACTGGAAAAGCACAGTAATTACATCCAGTCCCTGATATGTGGGATAGGAAGTACCGAAGTTGAGTTTAATGATGTTCTGATGGATGAACGGGAATCGGCTGTCTGTGTACAGCTGATATTTATATGTCGTGCCGCTTCCGATAAGAGCAATTCCGCCGGAAGGAGTCCTTCCGAGTGAATAGCCCCTTTTGAGATCCGGATTACCTGGATCCTTGACTGCCATCGGAGTATCTATCTTCACAAGATTCGATACCCATGTCATAACACGCTTTGCTATAGGATAATCTTTATACGCATAAAGCCTTCCGCTGGCACCGAATGCCGTAACGGTATAGCCCTGGGTTTCATATTTTTCCTTGAAGTCCCTGCTTTCCTTTGATCCGGGCACTACAGCTGCCTGTATCTCAGGAGATCCTGCTTCATAGAGCGTGAGAGCATAGTCGTTTATCGTAACATAATCAAGATAACCGAGCTTTTCCCATGTGGTATACACATAGTCGGTCTTGTCATCTGATTTTCCGGCTAATTTTCTGTATGTACTGTCCTCAAAAAAGATATTATCACGCGGAACCATCGTATATACCATGGTAAATACGATGATCATGATAATAAGTATTGAGATCATAGATCGAAGCAAACGCTTCCAAATGTAACCTTTTTTCATGTCAGGTTCCTTATCATCGTAAAAGAGAGAGCCGAAACTTTGCCATTCCGGCTCTCCCAGTTAATTATGCTTTGTTAACTTAGAATCTGATTGTTATATCTTTTCTAAATTACTTTCCTGCAAGCCAGTTTGCCTTTGCAGCTTCATAGTCAGCAGCTTTTACAGGCTCGTCGAGGAGTTCCATATACTTGAAGTAAGGAACCTGGTTGTATGCAGCCTGTCCATAGAGACCGTATGCAGCGGAGAAGGGCTTTACCTTGCTGATGACAAGGTTTGCACCGCTTGTGCTGTAAGGTCTGAGAATGCCCTGTGTGAGGAGCATTGCTTCTGCCTTTGCGAAGAGGTCATATCTCTCGTCGCCTGTTGCAACTGTTGCCTGATCTACAACTTCCTGGATATCATAGAGTCCGAGTGCCTTGAGTGCAGCAACCTGAGACTCTGTCTGTCCCTGGCCGTCAACTACGTTGATACCGGAATAGTTGAGCATGTCTCCGTTGTAAACGTCGAAGCAGTGGAGATATGTAAGAGGATCGCCGTAGTCAGGACCCCAGCCAGCGCCGAATACGAGGTCGATGGAGTTGGACTCGCCATCAGGCTGATTGTAGAATGCGGAGTAGTATACAGAGGAGTTTCCTTCAAGATACTGGAGGTCGATAACTACATAGTCACCGATAGCGTCCTGAATTGACTTCTGCATAGCAAGCTGCATGTTCTTCTGGTTCTCAGACTTTGCGTATACAGGAACGTCAAGGTGTACCGGCCAATCGATGTTGGCATCCTTGAGTTCTTCAACAGCCTTTGCAATGAAGACCTTTGCTCTTTCAGGATTGTACCATGCATCCTGTCCGTCGTTGAGGTCAACGTCTGCATATTCGGGAACGAGTTCGTGGACATACTTTGTTACGAGTGCGCCGTATGCTGTTCCGTCAGAAGTTGTTGCGAATGTGTAAGGAACAAGTGTGTTTCTGATAGCGTCATCTGCTCTGTCTTCACCCATTGTGATAGCTTCTACAGCGTGTGCAGAGTATGCTGCATATACAGCACGACGGAAGTTAGCGTTGAGGATGGCAGCCTTTGTGTCAGCCTTCTGCTTGTCTGTCGTCTTGGATGTTGTGGAAACAGAAGAGTCGTTGTAAAGTGCATACATCTGTCTATCCCAGTTGAATGCGCCCCAGTAAGAAGTAGCTGTTGTCATGGACTTGTACTGGTTTTCAGCATAGTTTGCATTAGCATCTTCTACGACTTCAGGAAGAGAACCGTTGATTCCTTTGG
>CAYUGP010000141.1:0-4107 GCA_964444315.1 uncultured Oscillospiraceae bacterium
CTTCCGCATGGTAGACACCCTTCATACAGGCAAATATATCGCATATCTGTATTCCTCATACAGCAGAGAGAACCAGTCAAGACTCAGTGACAAGAAAAAGATCATTGTCTTGGGTGCAGGGCCCATACGCATAGGCCAGGGAGTGGAATTCGACTATTCCACAGTACACGCCGTTCAGACCATAAGAAGAGCGGGATATGAAGCCATAATAATAAACAACAACCCGGAGACCGTATCCACCGACTACACTACGTCGGACAAGCTCTATTTCGATCCGCTTACTCCTGAAGACGTCATGTCCATAATCGACTATGAGCAGCCCGACGGAGTAATAGTGACCCTTGGAGGACAAACCGCCATCAACCTGGCACAGCCTCTTGCTGACAGGGGAGTAAAACTCATAGGGACGGACTGAGAAGCCATAGACAGGGCTGAAAACAGAGACAGCTTCGAAAAGGTCCTGGAGCGCCTTAACATACCCCAGCCCAGCGGAAGAGCCGTGACTACCATAGAAGACGGCATAAAAGCTGCCAATGAAGTCGGTTATCCTGTGCTCGTACGTCCCAGTTTCGTTCTGGGCGGAAGAGCCATGGAGATAGTAGCAAACGACGAAATGCTCAGACACTACCTTAAAAATGCCGTAGAGATAGATGCGGACAAGCCTGTCCTCGTCGATCACTACATCCAGGGCAAAGAAGTCGAGGTCGATGCCATATGCGACGGCTATGATGTCTTCGTCCCGGGCATAATGGAACTAGTAGAGCGCACGGGAGTCCACTCAGGAGACTCCATAAGCGTCTACCCTGCCTACTCCATCTCGGACAAAGTCAAAGGTGTGATACTTCAGTACGCAAAGAAACTAGGCCTTGGCATAGGCATAATAGGCCTTTTCAACATACAGTTCATAGTGGACTCAAAAGACGATGTCTATATAATCGAAGTCAACCCCCGTTCGTCAAGGACGGTCCCCTTCCTTTCGAAGGCTACCGGATACTCCCTCGCCGACATCGCAACGGAAGTCATACTCGGAAAAACTCTCAAGGAACAGGGTATATTCGGGATCTACCCAGACGAAAAGAAGCGCAACTACGTAAAGGTACCTGTATTCTCATCAAACAAAATCAAAGGTCTTGACGTATACCTCTCCCCTGAAATGAAATCCACGGGAGAAGCTATAGGCTATGACAGGTCTCTTCCGAGAGCCCTCTACAAAGCTCTGCAGGCATCGGGCATGAAGCTGCAGAACTACGGTACCGTAGTCGTGACCCTGGCAGATGAGGACAAACAGGAAGCCCTGCCCATAGTAAGGAGCTTTTACAACATGGGCTTCAACATCGCAGCCACTGCAGGCACTGCAGATTTCCTCAAAAAGAACGGTATCAGGACCCACAAGCTCGGGAAGATCTCAGAAGGAAGCAGCGAGATACTCGACTTCATACGTTCGGGTTTCGTGAGCTACGTGATCAACACAAGGTCCATGACCTCAGGTATACATTTCGTGGACGGAGCTGAAATAAGGCGCTGCGCCAGTGAAAACGGCGTGACCATATTCACATCTCTCGATACAGTAAGGATCGTAACGGAAGTACTGGAGGAAATGACTATTTCAGTATCGACCATAGACGCTGAATGAGACAAAAAACAAAAGACATAAAATATAAAAAAATAGAGAGTTCCGAAATGAAAGGAACTCTCTATACTGTTGTTTCTCTTTACAGCGTGCTGAGCATAAGTACCATGCCTGCTACAGCCTGTTTTCTTCCTGCCATATTGTCTTCGGGGATCGGAGACGGCAGCTCTTTTGCAAGATATTCAAGTTCTTCTTCGAAGTTTTCGAATTTGATAGTCATCGTAAGGCCTCCTTTTATACCCTGTTGTTATACTCTTTAAGCCAGTTGCATACTGCGAGAAGGTTTTCTCTGTTGGAGTCAAACGGGTAAGATACCAGTCTGTTCTCTGAGAATACATATCCGCCGTCAACTGAGAAGTCTTTTACAAGAGCTTCTGTTCTCGCCAGGCACTCTTCCTTTGTTCCGTATCCGAGCATATGGGTGTCCATACCTCCGATGATACCTGCCTGAGGACATCTCTTTCTGATATCGTAGACATCATCTACATCCAGGTGAAGAAAGACCATTCCCTTCCTGTGGTCGTTGAGTCTGTCGAGGATCAGGTTAGCTGAACCTTCCGTGAAACATCTAATGGAGATTCCGGGATGTTCCTCAAGAATGTCATAGTTGACCTTGAGGTACGGCCAGTAGAACTCTTCGAACTGCTTGGGGTTCATGACCGTGTGGCAAAGAAGCACGCTGTCGCCGTCGAAGAGACCTGTCTGTGTATGCTGATTGTCTATGTTCTTCCATGCAGCTTTTATTCCTTCGATAGCTGCCTGAGGGAACATGGCTTCCATCATTGCATGGAGCTCGGATTTATGTCTTCTCATATCGAGGGAGAAGTTCTTGATCCCTCTGTAGTGTGAGAATATAGACTCTGCGGGGCAGAAGACCATGGGTCCCTTGTTATCCATGCAGATGGGCATTCCGTAGTTCTCAAGAAGTTCTTTGGGCATTCTCTGGGTAAATGCCATAAATGCACCGAACTCCTGCTGGAGCTGTTTGAAGAAGTCGAGTTCTACGCCTGCTGCAAGCTTGGGGTACTTCCTCGGAAGGACCTTTTCCCACTGGAATTTCTGGGGATTTGCAGCGAACTCCATCATCTCGTCATCGTTTACTGTCGGGAAGTCTTTTACCTGGATAGACCATGCATCGTCATCGACTTTGTAAACGGAAGAACCTGCAAGTGTGGTGATCCTCCACTGGTTACGGTTACTGTATTCAACAAATGTATCGAAACCATATCTTTCTTCGAACTCATTTGTCAGTTTTGCCATCAGGTCATAATCCATCAGAGCTTCTGACAGTTTGCACTTGAGGTCAGAATCGTATACCTTCCATGTAACATAGAATGACAGGTTAGGTACATATGTCTGTCCCGGATGAAAACTCATAGCATCCTGGAAATACATACGTCTTCTCGCAAGAAGAGCATCTCTTTCTTTTTCGTCCATAATTATTCCTTTCTGAATAAAATATATAATAACAGATACATTTTATCATATAGTATAGACAATCGTTTTCGTATAATTTGTACATTTAGTACGAAATTTTTGAATACATTGATTATATAAAAAGGACCCTCTTTAAGAGGGTCCCCTGACTGCTATTTGATCGCCTTGGTATCGATCTCTTCTTTCACGAGCTTTATGAAATCTTCAAGTTTCATGGCGCCCATATCCCCTTCTGTCCTGTGCCGCGGAGATATGGTCTCATTCTCCATGTCTTTGTCGCCGACAACTACCATGTAGGGGATCTTCTGAAGCTGAGCTTCTCTGATCTTCTTTCCTATCTTTTCATTTCTGCTGTCCACAGCGGACCTGAATCCGTAGTAATCGAAATGAGCTTTTATGGACTCTGCATATTCCAATGCTCTGTCCGTAACGGGCAGTATCTCTATCTGCACCGGTGAGAGCCAGCATGGGAATGCGCCTGCGAAGTGCTCCGTGATAATACCGAAGAACCTCTCGATGGAACCGTATACCACGCGGCGGATCATGACCGGCGTCTGCCTCTCGCTGTTTGAATCGACATATTCAAGATCGAATCTTCCGGGCAACTGATAGTCGAGCTGTATAGTACCACACTGCCAGACCCTTCCCAGACAGTCTGTGACATGGAAGTCGAGCTTAGGCCCGTAGAAGGCTCCGTCTCCCGGGTTGATCTCATAGGTCTTGCCTATGGAAGTGATGGCGTCTGCAAGGGCATTCTCAGCTGCTTCCCAGTCGCCTCTCGTTCCGATGTGATCTTCAGGCATTGTGGAAAGAACGATCTTGTAGGGAAGTCCGAAGACGCTGTACATCTCGTCTATGAGTCTTGTGATCCTGACTACCTCACCCTGGATCTGATCCTTTGCAAGAAGTATGTGAGCATCGTCCTGAGTGAATGCTCTTACACGGAACATGCCGTGAAGGGTACCGCTCATCTCATGTCTGTGCACATTGCCCAGTTCACCGTAACGAAGCGGCAGATCCTTGTATGAATGGGGTTCAAG
>CAYUGP010000142.1:0-4104 GCA_964444315.1 uncultured Oscillospiraceae bacterium
CATCTAAAGGATTTGTGCACATTGATGCTGACGATGTCGCTCATAAAGTGCTTGATATAGCCAGGCGACTCCGTGCAGTATATCTCCCGCTTCCAGTTTTCCGTCGTACTTCGTGTACAGATGGAAATCGAAGCCGTAGGTATCTATATGGATAAGATGATTGGGATCGTTACCTTCGGCTTCAGGGTCCGTTTCGAAACCGAAGACCTTACCCGTAAAGAGTATCCTGGGATCCTCTTCGGCTGCTTCTTCCACCGCAGAGAAAGTCCCTATGGGTATCATCGAAGGTACGGCCATCTTGAAATCGCTGTGAGCGGCGTCAAATTCATCCTCGGTCTTGTATACCTCGATATTGTATCCAAGGCCGCATATCTCCATGAAGCACTCCCCCTCCGAAGGAAATCCCTCACTGTAGTTGTCGATGAGAATGTTGACGGGAACTCCCCCGTCGTCTCCGGTCGTCTCGAAGCGTCCCATCTTGCAGTCTTCATAATCTGCAATGTATTGAAGATCGAGTTTAGTCATGTCATCTCTCCTTATGAAAATAAAAGCTCACGGCTATTATATCATTTCCGTGAGCTTTTCGTCTCTACATTGTCTTTGCAGCTGCCCTGTTACCCCTTGGCTGTGAAAGATGCGATATACTTCACTCCCTCGGGCACTTCCAGGCCGGGATCGCATATTTCAAAACTCAGTTCATATGCGCTCTCTCTTGCAGCCAGTTCGAAGTGGCAAAGAGCGATGCCCATGTCTATCTTCTGGATATCCCAGCTGCTTCCGGAGACATAGCCCTTTCCCTGCTTTTCATAAAAATGCGCTTTGTTGCCGCTAAGGACTATGCGCCAGGGCTGTTTGTTAACGGCAGACGGTCCGAGTCGCACTGCTTCAAAAGCGTCAGAAAGCCCGCCTGCCTTAGCTTTGTCCAAGGGAACTCCGAAAGATGAGTCAAAGAAAAGTTCTCCGAACCCGGCGCGGCTGTCTGCCTTTATCCCTTTTCTCATCATAGCTTCTCTGACAGACATCTTTTCAGCGGGATGACCCAAAGGACTGACGCAGGGCATGACCTCGTCCTCGGAAAGCTCCATGGCTTTTTCGAAGGCCTCCCGGTTCATGGTCCCCGCGATCCAGGTAGTCCCTATACCTTTTGACTCGGCGTAGAGGACCACTTTCTCAAAGGAATAACCGAAAGCCTCTTCCGCATGTGGCACCTGCTGCATTTTTCCTGCTATATAAAGATCTGTCCCTACGATGACCGGACTCGAAAGCCCATATTCTTTGGCATCGAGAAGCTTCCAGGTGATGGGGATACCGTAGGGGTTATCCGCTCCCTTTGCGCATTCCATCAGCGCATCGGCATCTTCCCTGCAAAGAGCAATGCCGCTGAAGCTGCGGACGCTCCTTCTTTTTCTTATAATATCCAGAACGCTCATTTCTTTCCTCCTGTTCAATCAATACAGTATACCATTTTTTGCTATGGATATATACGGCAATAACGTCTGTCTTCTTTCATATGCCGCAGTATTAATGTATAATCAAAAAGGAATAACATGGAAGGTCCAAAAACGGAGGAAACAAAATGGCGAACAAAGATGTAGTTGAAAAGGATAAAAACGGCAATGTTATAAAAATGCAGCGCTTCGATGCAGAAGGAAAGCTCATGTTCACACATGAGACCGAATGGAAGGACGGACGCATCGTAAAGAAGACCAGCTATGACAAAAACGGCAATATGACAGCCTCCTATGACTACGCTTATGATAAAAGAGGCAACAATACCGAAGGCAGCTGGTTCGTATTCAATAAGGGTGAGCTCATGAAAGCTGAGTTCAAATATGACGAGAAGGACAGACCCATAGAAGTGACCCATCTGGGCAAAGGCTCCATAGCCACCAACAAGACCTATCAGACCTTTGACGACAAAGGAAGGATCATCGTCTCAGAATATTACGGAGCCTGGCCTGACTGTGCTCCCGTATTTACATACAATGAATACGATGAAAGCGGCTTCAACACGAAGAGCAGGACAGAGGACGAAAACCACGACCTTCTCCATTATGAGATAATGACGCCCGGCACGTCCGGCAAGGTAGCCGAGTACACGAGCTATGACAAAGACGGCAACGCTCAGTACACCATCAAGTACTATTACGACGAAAAAGGAAACAGGACAAAGACCGAAAGATACGACGGCGAAGGAAAGCTATACAGCACCAGCATATAGCGCAAACATCTTCATCTTTTTGATGACCTTCATCAAAACGGCGGTCTCTTGACATATAAGATCCGCCGTTTTTTATATTCTCGTTAGACCCCGGCAGTGCAAATCCGCCCTGTTCGTGATAATATATAATCAGAGATTTCAGTCAAGCGAGGTCATATATGGGTATTCTCAACGCAATGCTTTTATTCTTAATCATAGTCCTTATATACTGGATCATATGTGAAATATTCACCGTGCTTTTCAGGTTTACGGGGCTCCCCTATGAAAAAGCAAGATTCCAGGTGCTTTCTCTTCTCACGGGGACCGGCTTCACCACCAGGGAAAGCGAAGGACTGGTATCAATAAAGCAAAGAAGGAAACTCGCCCAGGTGACCATGCTCTTCGGTTACGTCTTCAACATAACCATCATATCCACCTTCATCAACATCTTCGTTTCCTTAAGGGCTAATCAGGCAAGCAATCTGTATATAGAAGTGCTGATCCCCATAGGCGTGCTGGCCCTGCTCTTCGCCATATTAAGGACCAGCGCAGTCCACAAACGCTTTGACAGCCTCATTGAAAAACTCGCCGGGAGATTCATGCACAAAGAAGGCACCAATACCATACTCCTGGTCGACTACATATCCCATGATTCTATCGCCAAAGTCAGGCTCCAGGAAGTGCCTGAAGAATTTGCAGGAAAAACTTTGGCAGAGCTTGACCTGAGAACAAAATATAACATCCTCGTGATGCTTGTGGAAAGGGCTGACCGCTCCGTCGAAGCCCCTGACGGAAAGACCGTTTTCTGCGTAGGTGACAAGCTCACCCTTTTCGGCAATTACAAGGACATCGCGACCCTTTTCCACGCCAAAGAGTGGTTCAACTAAATACACTGTGACCAGGACTATCGCGGCAGATACATCTTTGAAAGTATGAGCTCTTTCAGCCTGTCGGGCATTATCCTGAGAAGAAACATAAGCAGCTTGTATTCGAAGCCCACGGGGACTCTCGCCGGAGGGTCCTTGCGTAAAGAAAGTGAGTAAACGACCTTTGCGACGCTCAGGGGAGACCTGCCGCTTTGTTCGTCTTCTGCCATTTTAGAAACGCTTTTTTCAAGGACCGGGGAATACCCGTCCTCTTTTCTCAGCATCTCCCTTGCAGCCGTAAATCCTGTCTTCGTATCTCCAGGTTCCACTATGACGGCCCTCACTCCGTATTCCTTCATCTCCATCCTCACGGCATCCGTAAAGGCCTCAAGGGCATATTTGCTCGCCGAATACTGGCTCTGCATGGGGATAGACACCCTTCCTGCTATTGAGCCTATAACTATGAGGAGGCCTTTCACTTGGTCCTTCATTCTCGAAAGACAGGGCTGTGCGGCATTGAGAGTACCGAAATAGTTGACCTCCATCTGCCTTCTCGTCATTTCCGAGGGAGTGGTCTCGGCAGGGCCGGCAACGCCCATGCCTGCGCAGAGGACCGCAATGTCGACCCCGGGAAGTCCGGCGACGAATTCCCTGACCTTTTCTTCATCGGTCACGTCCAGCCTTCTCATGACAAGTTTCCCTCCTCCTTCGAAAGCTTCTTCCCTTTCATCCGTATTTCTTGATACTCCCGTAACATGGCAGCCTTTTTTGGCAAACATCCTTGCACATGCAAGCCCTATGCCTGAAGACGCTCCCGTCACGAACACGTTTTTTCCGTAAACGTTCTCTTTCATCCGATAAGTTCCTTCACCTTACTTCAGCTTCGTGACCCGAAACCGTTTCAAAATGGTATTTCACAATTCCGAGATCTGTATGAAGGCAGGGTCCTATGCCCTTTGCCTTAAGCACTGCCTTGTCCCCGTCAAGGGAAAAGAAGAACTTCTGCTGGTTCACGGCCGTAGGTGCAAGCAGCGCAGC
>CAYUGP010000143.1:0-4091 GCA_964444315.1 uncultured Oscillospiraceae bacterium
CTGTTCTCATAATCTCCAGACACACCGGGAAGCAAGGGCAGGGCAATATCAATGCGTTCGTCCGCATCTTCGTAATGAAGCCCTGAAGCGTCAAGGGAGAGAGTTCCGCCTTCGTTATCTGAGAAGAGGAACTCGGTATCTTTCCCGATCTCCATAACTGCTTTACGTACCTTTATGCTGAAAGATGCACCCGGATCCTGCCAGTATTCATGCTCGAATTCAAGCTGCATTTTGTTCCAGGAGGCGATATTATCCGGCAGTGAGCCGTCGCTGCATTTAAAGAACATCTCCCTTGTCAGATCCATTTCCATATTGCAGCTGCTGCACGATAGTTTCCTGCCGTCGTCGGTCACTGTGTACATGCTCCCGCAGGCAGGACATCTGTAGAACAGGTTGGAGACGTTCTTCATATACGGTTTGTTCTTGGAACCGTATCTGTGTCCGCTTCCTCTGAGTTCTTCGCTTATATTATATGATAGCGCTTCCTTAAGACCTTTTATGACTTCATCATCCGGCATTTTTGCGAGGTCTTCGGTATCGTACAGAGCTTTCAGTTCTCCTCCGGCTTTCCCTCTGATTATTCCTTTTGATTTGAACGGGGGTTTTACGAAATATGTACCGTATGGCTTGAGCACAGCCACGGGCACTCCGAGCTTTTTGATCAGTTTTGCCGTTGAATCATCTATGGGGTTCTCAGTGCTGTCCATTGAAACGCGGCCTTCGGGCATCATGCCGAGGATGAATCCGGATTTCACGGTACGTATCATTTCTATGATGGATTTTATATCCGGAGTGAACTGTTTCTTCGGAACGACGTGAAGGGCTCTGAGGAGTTTGCCTTTCGTTCCCTGATACAGCTGCTGGGCAGCGACCACGAATCTTGCGTATCTTGGAAAACAGGCAAAAAGCATCACCAGCGCGTCTACCTCAGAAGGGTGGGCGCTCAGTATGACGAAGCTTTTCCCGGATCTTTTCCATTCTTTCACTTTTTCATCAGTGCTGAGTCTGAAGCCGAGCAAAAGTTTAGCCGCGATCCACAGGACCACGGTCAGAAAATAATAGAGAAGTTTTGATCCGAAACCTACTTTTACCGTTTTCTCATTCTTCATATTTTCATTATATCACTACACATGGCTTGTAAAAGGCAAATAAAGTAAAAAGGTATAGAAAATCCGTCTCCTAAGAGACGGATCTGATAGATATTATATATATATGTCTTAGCTGAGATATCTGAAGACCCCTTTGACTTTTCCGACTATTTTGCAGTCCTTGACTATGATGGGCTCCATCTCTGAATTTCTGGGCTGCAGCCTTATAAATCCGTTTTCTTTGTAGAAGGCTTTGACGGTGGCTTCCGCTTCCATATCTTCAACAAGCGCTACCACTATATCTCCGTTCTGTGCAGTGCTCTGTTCCTCTACCAGGACATAGTCTCCGTTGAGTATGCCTGCTTCGACCATGGAGTTTCCGTGTACCGAGAGCATGAAGGTGTTTCCTTTTCCGATCTGTCCTGCGGGAAGAGGGAAGTAACCTTCGATATTCTGTTCGGCAAGTATGGGCTCACCTGCGGCAACACGGCCTATGATGGGGACTTCTGCCACTTCTTCGTGAAGATCGAGCTGTTCGCTTTCAACGCCGTATCTGTGCCTGCCGGATTCCTGTTTTATATATCCTGCCTCTCTCAAGGTCTCCATTGCCTTATGTACCGTGGAGGTGGATTTTATACCAAGGGCAGCGCATACGTCTCTTGTCGTAGGCGGATATCCTCTCTCTTTGGTATGCTGAGAAATGTATTCCAGTATTCTTTTTTCTCTTTCCTTGAGTTCGATCATTAGAAACCTCCTTTTATCCTATTCATATTTTATCACCAGAACAATAGTTTGTAAACAAATGTTTTTATATACATTCAAAAAAATATAGTAATCTATAACCCTAAGGTTTTGGGAAGGAGCATTTATGAAGAAAACGAATCTTAAAAAAATACTCGCACTGCTGCTTGCGATGGTGCTGGTCTTTTCTCTTTTTGCCTGCGGTAAAAAGGAGGAACCGGAACCTGATGAACCGGATATAGGGGAAGTCGATAACTCTCCTACGATCACCATCAGTTTAAAGCAGCTTCTGGAACTTGTGAGCAGTTCATGGACTATGACGGAACTGGTGACCAGGATGTTCCCTGACTATATCGCATATATGGTCGACGATGAGGAAGTGGCGGTCGCCGAGAAGAAGCAGGATGTGCCCATGCTTTCGAAAGACCTGTCTAAGATCACCACTGACAACTACGGATTCAAGACCTACGATGCAGGTTCCGGTGTCAAGCAGTCCTGGAAGGGCATAGACGTTTCCGAACACCAGGGCGATATAGACTGGAAGGCTGTTGCAGACAGCGGCGTCGAATTCGCTTTCATAAGGCTCGGATACAGAGGCTATGAAAAGGGTACCTTCTACAAGGACAAGAACTTCGACAGAAACGTTGAAGAGGCCATTGATAACGGTATAGCCGTAGGAGTATATTTCGTACCCCAGTCTCTGAATGCAGAGGAAGCTGCGGAAGAAGCCCGTTTCGTCCTTGACAACATCAAGTATTATGACATCACCTGGCCCGTGGTATACGACGTGGAGCCCAGCAGTTCGGGCATAGGGCGCGCCGACAACCTGACCATGGAGATGTATACGGAGAATATCAAGACATTCTGTGCCGCCATAGAGGAGGCCGGATACAGGCCCATGGTGTACAGCAACACCAAATGGTTCGTGAGCAGGATAGATCTTTCTCAGATCAAGGACCGTGACATATGGTATGCGTATTACAGGACCAATGTGTATTTCCCCTATGATTTCCAGATATGGCAATACAGCTGCACGGGAAGAGTCAATGGGATCAGAGGTGACGTAGACCTCAATATCTCCTTTGTCGACTACGGAGCACAATAGCTTCCCGCACATAAAAAAGATGCAAAAGCCGCTTGACAACCAGAGCGGCTTTTTGTATACTTTCAAGGCAAACAAGCAGAAGTTACCGCTTCTCGCCTTGGCAGCAGGGGCTGCCGGGCTGATACAAAAGGCCATATCAATGGGCATTTTTGATTTAGCGGAGCTTGTGCTGCCGCTTTTTTCTTTTTTACACGGGAGGACAAAACCATTAGCAGTAATAAAGAAGCATTAGTCAATGAGCAGATACGTGCCAAGGAAGTACGCCTTATCGATGCTGACGGAAATCAGGTCGGTGTGGTTAGCCTCCAGGAAGCATTGGAAGCTGCCCATGAAGCAGGACTTGACCTTATAAACATCTCCCCGAATGCTGCTCCGCCGGTATGCAGGATAGCCGATTACGGGAAATACCGCTACGACCAGCAGAAGAGGCAAAAGGAAGCTAAGAAAAAACAGTCCACTGTTGAAGTCAAGGAAATGCGTCTTGGCATATTTACCGAGGAACATGACCTTGAAACCAAAGCAAAACTGGTTGCCAAATTCCTTGAGGGAGGAGACAAGGTCAAGATTTCCATGAGGTTCCGCGGCAGAGAGATGGGATATACCTCGAAAGGTGAGGAGACTATGATGGTCTTCGCAGAAATGGTCTCCGAATTCGGAAAGATCGAAAAGAAGCCCATTCTCGAGGGAAGGAACATGTCTATGGTCATCGCCCCGATGACGGCAAAGGAAAAGGAAAAAGCAGCGAAGGCTGCAAAGGAAGCCCAGAAGACCGCTGAAGAAGGCGGAGAAACTCAGCAGGCTGAAGAATGATCAAAAAAATAAATTAAGATAAAGGAAGGTAGCATCATGGCAAAAGGCGCAAAGATGAAGTCCCACAGAGGGGCAATGAAGAGATTCAAGCTTACCGGCACTGGTAAGATCAAGAGAAACAAGGCATACAAGAGCCACAGAACAGCTCAGAAGACACCGAAGAGAAAGATGAACCTGCGTCAGGCAACTTACTTGACTTCAGCAGATCACAAGAGAATTAAGAGTGTACTGGTAGGAAAGTAGGAGGTAGAAGACAATGGCAAGAGTAAAAGGCGGAGTAAACGCTAAGAAGAGACATAAGAAAATATTAAAGGCAGCAAAGGGATTCTACGGTGCAAAGCACCGCA
>CAYUGP010000144.1:0-4073 GCA_964444315.1 uncultured Oscillospiraceae bacterium
TGCGGCGCCGAAATTCTCCTCACTTGTGGCAGAAATTCTCAAAAGGATATAGACAAAAGAGAAACATATCTATACAATATGGCGGTAATGGCGTGCAGCCTGCCGCCGTATTTTTTTATTTGCTGCTGACTTTTCTTATCCTGCGTGGCCCGTTTTGCGGACTTCTGCATAAAGGGATGGGCAAGGAAGCATGTATGAAAGGTATTATTCATTATGAGAAAAGAAAGAAGAGACGGCGTCCGCATCGACGGACTGGACGGATATCATAATATCCTTCCGTATATCATGCCGAAAAGAACCGAAGCTGAAGTCAGCATGACAGAAGTCTTCGACGTGACTGAACTTTTGCAGTACATGAAGGAAAGAAACGAGAAGGAGGGGCTCAACCTGAAGTTCTTCCACGCATTCTGTACCGCAGTCGCGAGGACCATTTACCTTAGGCCTATGATGAATATTTTTATCTCCGGACGCAAATACTGGCAGAGAAAGTACGTAAGCCTTTCCTTTGTAGTTAAGCAGGCCTTCAAAGACGATGGGGAAGAAACTCTGATGTTTCTCTATGTAAAGCCTGATATGAACCTGGATTCAATATCCAAGATGATTCTGGGCGACGTCGAAAAGGTAAGGACCGAGCATACGAACGACCTGGATAAGCTCATGAATTTTGTTGGAAGTCTTCCCAGATGGTTCCTTGAGATATTCTTTGCGATCCTGAGGAAACTTGAATATCACGGATCCATGCCTAAAGGACTGACCGCGGGAGATCCCAACTATTCAACTGCTCTGCTGTCGAACCTCGGTTCCATAAAGGCAGGAGCTCCCTACCATCACCTCAGCGAATACGGTACCTGCTCGATAATGATCACCATAGGGACCATACGCAGGGAGAACTATCTTAAGGATGACGGCAGCGTGGGACAAAGAGATATACTCGAAGCCACTTTCACCATAGATGAAAGGCTCGCAGACGGATTCTACTACGCAAAATCTTTGAGGATAACCAAATTCCTTTTAGAGCATCCCGAGTACCTGACGCAGACCGTGGATGCTCCGGTACCCGTGGATCTGTAGGCATCATTTTACAATAGCGGATGGATTGTATATAATACGGAGCAAGCTATGCTCCGTTTTATATTGCATATGATAGGTTTTCTGACAGACAATTTGAAATATACGGCTGTGTTCATAGGTTTCCTTTTGGGTCTGCCCGCGGTCAGAGCATCGGTACGAAGGGAAAAGCATCATGCTGTCCCATCAGATGCTTTGCTCTGCTTTGTTTTTTCTGTGTTCAGTGTTTTGTCTGTGCTACTCTTTGCGTCACTTGAAAGTTTGATCGGCGGCAAAGGCTTTGAGTTCGGAGCAGTTTCAACCTATGGAGTCTATTTTTTAGCTCCTCTGTTCTTATTGCTTGTTTACAGAAAAGACAGGTCATATGTTTTTGACTGTTTTGCCGTTTATGTTCCCGTTTCTCTCATTTTGCAGAGAATAAGGTGTATCGTCTCAGGGTGCTGTTATGGTAAAATCATAAATGCAGAAGGCTTTAGATGGCCGGTCAGGGAGGCAGAGATCGTATTCTATGCCGTTATGCTTTTTTCGCTCATATATCTGAGGAGAAAAGGCAGCAGAAAAACGCGGGGAGATCTTTTCCCTCTGCTCATGACAGCTTACGCTGCAGTGCGCTTTTTCATAGAGTTTCTAAGGGGCGACAACGGCTCCGGGCTCTTTCACATTGCTCATCTTTGGTCCCTTCTCGCGGCAGCGATAGGGCTGAGTATATATATAGAGATCAGAAACCGGTCTGTGCGTTAGACATACCAGTTTCCTGTTTAAGAGGTGAATGAAATTATGAAGATCAAGAAATTGTTGGCGCTGGTTTTGACTCTTTGCATCGTGATCGGCGCTGTGCCGTCTGCGGTATTCGCATTAGATGACAGCAGCTTGGGAGAGCCTGCTGCAGCGCTGAAGAGTCCCGTAAGTCTCTCGGATGAACTGGGACTGGTCATTTCTCCCCAGGTCGAGGATCCTTCCTTCATGAAAGCTGCGAACACTGTCACGGATGAGCAGCGGTATAAAATAGCAGAAACTGCGCAGACACTGAGCGTAGCTGACCTGGGCCTTGATGCCTACCCTCTGTCAGGCGACCGCGGTGATGCAGCGTTTTCAGATCTTGATGAAGCTGCGGCAAGCCTCAGAGCGGCGATGGTGCAGAGGACTACGGAAAGGATCAGCGTCCCCGTATACATGGATACATATGACAGTGATCAGGCCAATAATATTTTGGCATATATATTTAACATGGCTTTTGTTCATACGGGAGTAGGCAACGAGGGAGACTATCTGCTATGGCATTGGGCAACATACCAGATCGGCCTTGGATACAGCAGCGGTGTTCTGTACTGCTATTACACTTTCACCTACTATACAGATGCACAGCAAGAGGCATATATGAATGAGCAGGTGCCCGCGGTCATGGAATCTCTGGCACTTGAAGGCAAGACCGATTACGGGAAATTCTCCGCCATTTATGAATATATAACGCACAACATTACTTACGATTATGCCAATCTCAATGATGACAGCTACACTCTCAAGTATTCTGCCTATGCGGCTTTAGCCAACGGAACGGCAGTATGCCAGGGTTATGCAAACCTTCTCTACCGCATGCTTCTCAGCTGCGGTATAGACTGCAGGCTCATAGCGGGCATCGGAGGCAGCGGAGATAATTCCGGACCTCATGCATGGAACATAGTGCGCCTGGGCAACCTCTACTACAACGTTGATTCCACCTGGGATGCAGGCGGTGTCGATTACTATATCAACGGGGAGTACGACCATACGGAGTATCCCTATGACTATATGCTTAAATGCAATGCAAACTTCCCCAGTCATCTGAGGAACGAAGAATACGAAACAGAAGAGTTCAATACGGTCTATCCCATGGCTGACAGGGATTTCGATCCCCTTGTGGATGATAAAGACTATACTGCAGCCGTTGCAGCTTCCGACGGAAGAGTGACTTTCTTTGAGACCTTAGGGGAAGCGGTAGACTCAGCCGCAACAGGTGATGTTGCCGTACTGCGCCACGATGCTGCCGGAGAGGGCTTTTCTGTAGGAGCAGGTAAAAGCTCTGTCATTTATCTTGCAGAGTCCACATATACCGTAAACAGCGGTGATATATCGGTACCTTCATCTTCAACTCTTTTGATAGTGGAAGGAACTGTCAGCTTTGCTGCAGGCAGCCCCGGCAATGCCTTGGTAAGTTCAGGCACACTTGAGATGGAGGATGCCGTTATTTCCGGGACCGTCATATATTCCGGCGGGACCGTAACTATAGACGGTTCTTCAGTTACAGAGATCTCTATCGCATCCGGATATACGGGCGCTGTGTCCGTATCTAAATCCAGAGATTCTGTCGTCACGTCCATACCGGACGGATATGAGTGGCACGACAACGGGGAACGTGATGTGCTGAGAAAGGTATATACGGGTACCATGTCGGTGAGTGACCATACAAAAGGCAAGGCGTCATATTCCGTTGACGGAGATACCGTTACAGTGACCTGTGCGACCCCGTGCAGAGTCGGCTACTATGATGACAGTACAAACAGGTATGTAGCGATAACAGCCGTAAAGGAGGCAGAAACGCAGAACACGTACAGCTTTACTCCGGATGTCGATGGTGTTACTGAGGTGATAATCGATTTGAAGGGTGATGTAAACCAGGATGGAGTCATTGGCGGCCCGGACGCCCTACTGATTAGAAGGATCGCACTGAGAAAGCATGCGCCGACGGCACTGGAGCAGTTTGCTTCAGATGTCAACGGTGACAATCTGGTAAATGGTCCTGATGCGTTACTGACGCAGAGAGTAGCATTAAGAAAGAGCAGTTTTACGTGGTGATACGGGGGATCCTGAAAAGATTTACAGCTTTTTTGCTCATTTTTGCAATGAGCTTATCTTGGCTTACTCTTTTTCCGCAGGAGATATATGCAGAAGGGGCGCAGATTGACCACGTTGAGCTGGAGACGGAAATAGAAGGGCTTTCGGCGAGCTATGAAACGTACACTGTGTAC
>CAYUGP010000145.1:0-4064 GCA_964444315.1 uncultured Oscillospiraceae bacterium
AACGCTGCCCGCACAGCGTTTAATGTTTTTCTCACCGTTATAAACGTGAACGATGACACTGACCTTTTCCATTATTTATTCCTTTTTAAACAACACGTATTTCTCAAGTGGGAATAGCACTGCTACCTGAACAAGTCCTGCTGCCGCGGCAGCGATCGTCCTGGCCAATGCCGCAAAAGCCGTTGCAGCAAGCTTAGCTGTGATCCATCCCTGCAGCCAGGTAGAAAAGAGTATAAGCGCCGTCAGGATCAACAGATACGCAGCAAGGCCCTTCCGGCTTCCCTTGCCGCGGAATGTGGTCCTCATGTTCATGAAATAGCCGTAAATATTTGCGATGAAATTTGACAGGAAGAACGGTAGCACATATCCCCAGGTCACAACACCGTCGACCACATAGGGAGAAGGCCCCTCAAAAAATATGTCCGGCCGAAACACCGGGCGCAGGACGGATGGCAGCTTGTCTGTAACGCCGTCGAAAATCAGTGGTAGCAGATTGGCTAGAGCAAGCTGCAGCAGCGTGATACTAAAAGATACCAAATTGAACTTGACAAATTGCCAAAGGGGGCTGTCTCCAAATCTGGTGTCGATCTTTTTCAGAAAAGACATACCATTCTTCTTTTGTGAAGGTCCTTTCATCTCGTTTCTTTCCTTTCACTGCCCATCGTTTTTTAAACTCCTTGCTTATCCAAGTACTCTGATGCTTTCCTCATATTATAGCTCAGGTCAGGGCTTATAGTCGTTATCTGAAACAAAAAACTCCAGATCAAGATCTGCTTTTCTTTATCTGGAGATAGTGGTTTTGACTTGCCTATACGAGCACGTATCCTTTTTCGGTATTCTCAGCAGTATAGTCCAGATATCCTCCGTCCATACCGCCTCCCAACCTCCAAGATACGGTCCGTATCTTGCCGGAATAGGTCGTAAACCTAGAGATCCTACTTACTCTCAGCCACATCTCGGGCATTTCCACGTCATTGTATCACATCTGGGTTTTTCTCTTCTCCGGTCTATGTGAATAATAAATCCGTTCAGGTTGAAATGACAAAACGACCTCCCAGTCTTTTTTTAGTTTTATGTTATCTTCATATACTGCTATATATTCAAAAGGTTCAAGATCTCTTGTCTTACCGGTCAGACTGAAGATCATCCTCTCTAGCAGAATGATTTTCTTGATTATTCTTTAAGCACATAGCACAACATCTCGTAAGCGGCATCCTTTTTTGCCGTTTTCTTCGAAGATGAACTTCCTTTAGTAAAGTAACTCTTTTCTTTGATATGGCACTTGCAAGTCCATATTGGGGCGCCATTATTATCATGACTTTCGGAATACTCATATGTGGGGACCGTAAAATAACCACGCCGCGCCAATATCTCAAGCTGACTTATAGAGTCCTCATAGTTGGGGTCATCCAGCTCATCTTTTATAGTCAGTAACAGTTTATTATCACATAGGTACTCATACGCAGCTTCAGCTGCTTTCATCCTTGCGGCCTTTTTAGAATTGTAACTACCAACAAAAAGCCTGTCTATACCCGGAAGTCTCAATAAACAGGTATATCCTGACAAGCTGCGTCCCCCGCTTCGAATTATCGTCTTTTCCGAGATCGGATATGAAACGCGAATTGATTCGTCAACATAATAGTCAGGCAAAGAGCCTTGGGAAGATAAAGACCAGTCTTGAATGATACCTATATAGTTATCAGGCTCATCCGGCCTTAAGATGCTGTCCGGATCAAGCATCACATCTACTATTTCCCTAAGTACTTTAAAATCATAATCACAATCGAGTGCTACAGCTCCGATAATGGCTTCAAACAGATCCTCCCGGACCGAATCCTGCTCTGATGCATTCCCCATTACATCGCTATTACCCATGTAGAGATAATCGGCAAAGCCCAGGGTACCAATACGGGCGGCTAAAGTCTTCTTCTGGACGAGCCGCGATTTCATTTTTGTCAGAGATCCTTCACTCAGCTCACAATAGTATTCTTTCGGATCGCCCCTTTCATAATCTTCACATTCATACGCATAGTATCCATACTCCCCGCAAAGCATCTGAACAACTACAAGATCCAGGACTTTATCACCGATAAACTCCAGTATCTCATTGTCGCCACCACCATTTTCATTTGCATAAGAACTGCGGGTAAATGCCTGGATCAGAAGATCTTTGTTCTTAAAACTGTAACCGATCTGTCTTTGAATAAAATTAAGTTCACTTTGATTCATTAGAAACCTCCCAGTAAAAACTACTAAAAGGCACAAAAAACTGACAGCATAAAAAGCGAAGCAATTACTGTCAGTCAATAGATATCAAATTCAATTCTTTGTTTTCAGACGTTTACCATAGCACTTTCATATGCTAAGCCAAACATGTATAAACAATGTTTCAAATTTAAAATCTATGTTCTGCACCTTTGATTTATAATTTAGAATACCATACTCGGCTTGATTTTGCAATTCCTTTCCGTTTCACAATGATTACAAAGCTCCTTAATGCGAAATCATTCAAGGACGTTTTTACCATGAGTTGTGACCATCCGGGACGCCTTGATAATGCTATAGTCTTTAACCATGGCCAATACTTTTGAGTTTTGACTATATAAGCCGTATTTGAAAAGGGCTCCGGAGAGCCCCTGTTTATAACTTTCTATTCTCTGTTCGCTCATGATAATTTCTCTTTGTATTCTATATTCAATCTCATACTTTCCTCGTATTTCTCTTAGAGACAGTGCTATTTGTCTTGAACGAAACTGTATTCGAACACCGATTCGCCGGCGTTGGAACGGAAAGCGAATATAAGCTTCGGCGGATCCTTTTTTTCTAAAGCCTCCTTATACACCTTGGGAGCTTCTGTGGTCAATGTATCGGACATACTGCTCTTGTACGGTTCGTAGGATCTCATGTCCTCGCCATATACGAAATTGCCTCCCGCATAGATAGGGTACACGTCGAGTGCGCCGGTGTATACGTATCCTCCGGCAGATTTTATCAGATCGACCATTCTCTCGCCCTCAAACGAGTCCTTAAGGACCCCGAAACCACAGCAAATACCGGTCGTATGATCGGGCATTTCGTCGCGTTCCGCCTTTGCTTCAAACAACACCTTGAAGGTCTCCCCGGGTGTCAGAGTTTCCGGCATATCGATAGTGCAGCTGAACACTCCTTCGTGAGGAGTGGGCCCGTCGCTCGGATCGTTGTCGACGGGATGGTATTTATATTCAATCTTATGCGTGTATACGTCGGATGAGGAATATATATCGACCTCACCAATCGCCGAATGATAATCGGCAACCACTCTGACGGTCTCGGCTCTGGTCAGCACCCATTTGCCGTCGACGTATTCGTAGTCGCTGTAATCATCTTCGTCGCAGCCTGCAAGCAAGGCCGCAGTGCATACGCAAAGGACCACAAGCATGCACAAGGTTAAGATTTTTTTCTTCATGATAGTTCTCCTTTTTCAATAAACATATTGACTCTTAATGTATTATATATGATATATGTTCGTTCCACAAATATGAGATTTATCACAATCTATTTTCGGTCTTCCAGTATACTGTCAGCAACTCACTGTATTATGTTTCAACTTATTGATACTTCTCCTTATAATCGCTTTGTATAGCGAAAAGTCCTTGCCCCATTTGAACGGGAAAAAACTTTGGGCCTATTCCACAACCGTATGTATTTCCATTAACGTCTCTGAACTTTATCAGATAATCTCCATATGCATCAACATATTCAACACCTACACACTCCATCTGCATTTCAGGAAAGTGATTCTTAACATATCTCGTTCCGGAGATCCTTGCTATCTGCTTTGGAATAAAACCAGTGACCCATAACGCTATGATCAAAACGAGTATCAAAACAGGAATTAACCGCTTATTTTTTTTCATATGATCGCGCTCCGTTTCTTCATAGTTAAAGACCTCTAATAATACCGATTTGTATGTTTCATTATTACATCAAAAGCAATAATTCGCAATCTCTGCAGCAAGTGCTGATTCAGAAACACATATACAAAAATGTGCGATTTTTCTTGATTTTCTGCGATTTCTGCAAAA
>CAYUGP010000146.1:0-347 GCA_964444315.1 uncultured Oscillospiraceae bacterium
GAATATGCAGTGCGGCATAATATCTCGCACTGCAGATAAGTAAAACACTTATTAACTTAGTCAGAATGTTTCTAGTCTTTTTTTGCATCGCACAAGCTCAGCCTGACTAAAGCTCTTGCCTTTGCCGCTTCGGCGAGGGTCTTCTCAGCCGGAAAGATATCCGCTTTCTCCAGCTGGGCCTCGGCTCTTTTCAGCGCGGCCTTTGCTCTGTCAACGTCGATTTCATCCGCCCATTCGAAGGATGCGGCTATGAGTCTTGCCACATTGTCGGTAATGGAAAACATACCGCCTCGGCACGCGGCCTGTCTGAGCTCGCCGTCTGACCCGACCGACGCAGGGCCCAAACC
>CAYUGP010000146.1:357-4038 GCA_964444315.1 uncultured Oscillospiraceae bacterium
AGGCATCTGCACGCTCTCTACGTCTCCGTCGAATTTACAACCGTCCGGCGTAACTATAGTTAGATGAAATGTGTTCATATCTTAGCCTTTTGCCTTTGCAACAACTTCGTCTATTGTCCCGGCGAAGAGGAATGCGGATTCGGGGATGTCGTCGTGCTTTCCTTCGACTATCTCCTTGAATCCTCTGATGGTCTCCTTTACGGGAACATATTTGCCCTCATATCCAGTGAACTGCTCCGCGACGTGGAAGGGCTGGGAAAGGAACCTCTGGACTTTTCTCGCTCTGTTTACGACGAGCTTGTCCTCATCGGAAAGCTCATCCATACCCATGATAGCGATGATATCCTGGAGTTCTTTGTATCTCTGGAGTATGCCGATGACGGCCTGAGCCACATCGTAATGCTCCTGACCGACGATATCCGGTGTCAGGATCCTGGGTGTGGAATCCAGCGGATCCACTGCAGGATAGATACCCAGGGAAGCTATGCTTCTGTCGAGTACCGTGGTGGCATCCAGATGAGCGAAGGTCGTAGCAGGAGCCGGGTCCGTAAGGTCGTCTGCCGGAACGTATACAGCCTGTACGGAGGTAATGGAACCTTCCTTTGTAGAGGTGATCCTCTCCTGAAGAGCTCCCATTTCCGTAGCCAGGGTAGGCTGATAACCTACGGCTGAAGGCATACGTCCGAGAAGTGCCGATACCTCAGAACCTGCCTGGGTGAACCTGAATATGTTGTCTATGAACAGAAGAACATCCTGGTGCTTTGCATCACGGAAATACTCTGCCATGGTAAGTCCGGAAAGGCCAACTCTCATTCTTGCCCCCGGCGGCTCGTTCATCTGTCCGTAGACAAGGGCCGTCTTGGAAAGAACGCCTGATTCCTTCATTTCGTTGTAAAGGTCGTTTCCTTCTCTGGAGCGCTCTCCTACTCCTGTGAATACGGAGTAACCGTTATGCTCCGTGGCGATGTTGTAGATGAGTTCCTGGATGAGGACCGTCTTTCCTACACCTGCGCCTCCGAAGAGACCTATCTTACCTCCCTTTGCATAGGGGCAGATGAGGTCAACGACTTTGATGCCCGTTTCGAGGATCTCAGATGAAGTCTGCTGATCCGCATAGGCGGGCGGCTGTCTGTGGATAGGCAGTCTGGTTTCGGTCTTGGGCGGTTCCTGTGCATCGATGGGGTCGCCCAGGAGGTTGAACATACGGCCGAGGCATTCTTCGCCTACGGGGACCGTGATGGGACCGCCTGTATCAACGGCTTCAAGACCTCTTACGAGACCGTCGGTTGCGTTCATGGAGATGCAGCGAACTATGCCTCCTCCTATGTGCTGAGCGACTTCTGCGGTGAGTTTGGTGCCGTTGTTGTCGATTTCTATAGCGTTCAGAAGATCGGGAAGATTCTCCTCCGAAAAGCGGATATCGAGAACCGGACCGACCACCTGAACTATGGTACCTTTATTCTTTGTACTCAAGGGATATCTCCTTTCAAATCAGGATTGTGCGTTGCTGCCGGCCACGATCTCAGTGATCTCCTGAGTGATCGCGCCCTGGCGAGCACGGTTGAACTGCAAGTCAAGTTCGGCAATGATCTCATCAGCATTCTTTGTCGCGGAGTTCATGGCCTGGCGTCTTGCCGCTTGTTCCGAAGCGATGGATTTGCTGAGCGCTCCGAAGATCAGTCCGCCGAGATACTCGGGGACTATGCGGTTGAACACCGTTTCCGCATCGGGTTCGTAAAGGACCTTCTGGGACTTGGGGCCTTCGGCATCCTCCAATGTCAGAGGCAGCAGCTGAAGCCTTTCGACCTCCTGGGAAAGAAGGTTGATGAAGTTCGTATATATTATATACAGGCTGTCGTATTCGCCCTTTAGGAAACCTTCCGCCGCAAGGTCGGCTATGGAGTAGCAGTCCGCCGTTGTGAGCACGGCTGCCTCCGTATAGTCGTCGGTGACCAGTTCGAAGCGTCTCTTCTTGAAGAATTCCACGCTTCTCTTTCCGATGGGGATCACCTTTGCGTTCTGGGGCATTCCTATGGTCATCCTGAACACGTTGCTGTTGTAGCCTCCGGCAAGGCCTCTGTCTCCGGCGATTACTATGTAAAGAGGTTTCTCACCGGGAGTGGGGCACAGGAACTTCGTTTCGAAGTTCGAGGATGACGCTGCAATATCCTGCATAGCCTGATAAAAGGTACTGAAATACTCCTTCACGGCCACTGCTCTTTGCTGGGCGCCTCTCAGTTTACTTGCCGCGACAAGCTCCATCGCCTTTGTGATCTGGCGGGTGGAGTTCATGCTCTTGATTCTGTTTTTTATTGCCTTGGTAGATAAACCGGCCATTTCCAGTCTCCTATCCTAATGTTGCAAGATAATCAGCGACTCTTTCGCTTATGGCAGCCTTCAGTTCTTCATTGTCTTCGTCTGAAAGTTTGCCTGTCTTTCTGATGTTCTCCAGGATCTGTCCGTGGTTCGCATCGAGCCATGGATAGAGCTTCGTCTCGAAGTCATGGATCCTGTCTGCGGGAACGTCAGCAAGATAGCCGCCTGTTACTGCGAAAAATATTGCTACCTGGTGGGCAACGTCCAGAGGTTGGTTCTTTCCCTGTTTAAGAACTTCCACTATTCTTTCACCCTGATCCAGTCTGTCCTTGGTATCCTTATCAAGGTCTGAACCGAACTGAGCGAAGCTCTTGAGCTCAATGTATTGTGAATAGAGAAGTTTCAGGGATCCTGCGACCTTCTTCATTGCCTTTATCTGGGCATCTCCTCCTACACGGGATACCGAGATACCGGGGTTGATAGCGGGCATTATGCCTGAGTGGAACATTTCGGTCTCCAGGAATATCTGACCGTCGGTAATGGATATAACGTTGGTCGGGATATATGCGGAAACGTCGCCTGCCTGAGTTTCGATGATGGGCAGGGCTGTAAGTGATCCACCGCCGTATTCGGGAGCCATCTTCGCTGCTCTCTCAAGAAGTCTTGAGTGCAGATAGAAAACGTCGCCCGGATATGCTTCTCTTCCTGGAGGTCTTCTGATCAGCAGGGACAAAGCTCTGTATGCTACGGCGTGCTTCGAAAGGTCGTCGTAGATGACCAGAACGTCTTTTCCCTGGTGCATGAAGTATTCTCCCATGGTGCATCCGGAATACGGTGCTATGTAGAGAAGAGGAGCAGGTTCGGAAGCCGTAGCCGAAACTACTATGGTATAGTCCATGGCTCCTGCTTCCTGCAGGTTTCCTACCAGCTGGGCTACGGTGGACTGCTTCTGACCTATGGCTACATAGATACAGATGACGTCCTTGCCCTTCTGGTTGATGATAGTGTCTATGGCGATGGTCGTCTTTCCTGTCTGACGGTCGCCGATTATAAGTTCTCTCTGACCTCTGCCGATAGGGATCATGGCGTCTATGGCCTTGATACCTGTCTGAAGAGGCGTATCAACGCTCTTTCTTACGAGGATGCCCGGGGCAGGGCTTTCGATGGGAGCGTACTGGTCAGCGTCTATGGGGCCCTGTTCGTCTATGGGCTGGCCCAGTGCGTTGACCACGCGTCCGAGAAGTTTCTCTCCGACGGGTACTGATACGACTCTGCCTGTACGCTTTACCGTATCTCCCTCTTTGATACCCTCGTCAGGACCGAGCATAACGATGGAAACGGAGTTTTCCTCCAGATTCTGAGCCA
>CAYUGP010000147.1:0-4036 GCA_964444315.1 uncultured Oscillospiraceae bacterium
GGTGCTCGAGGACAAGGAAAGGCTTCAGTGGTTCGCATCCAAGTATTCCAACGCCCACGACGTGTTCTTCATAGGAAGGGGCCTCGGCTACGCTATATGCCTGGAAGGAAGCCTCAAGATGAAGGAGATAAGCTATATCCACAGCGAAGCCTATGCCGCCGGAGAACTGAAGCACGGGACCATAAGCCTCGTGGAAGACGGTATACTGGTAGTCGGCATACTTACCCAGAAGGAACTCATAGAAAAGACCATAAGCAACATGAAGGAATGCAAGGCAAGAGGCGCCTACCTCATGAGCCTTACGTCCTATGGCAATTACAGCGTGGAAGACGAAGCGGATTTCACCACGTATATTCCGAAGACAGACCCCCATTTTGCGGGATGCCTTGCGGTGGTGCCACTTCAGCTTCTGGCATAATACCTCAGCGTAGCGAAGGGGCTCGACGTCGATAAGCCGAGGAACCTTGCGAAGAGCGTAACGGTAGAATAGGAAAAGAATACAAGAAAAAGGGCAAAGGCGTTAACGCCTTTGCCCTTTTTCGTTTTTATCAGTAGTTTTCGGCCCTGAGCTCAAAATAGCTCTGGGGGTGGTTGCATGCCGGGCATACTTCGGGAGCTTTCTCTCCCACAACTATGTGTCCGCAGTTCCTGCACTCCCACACCTTTACGCTGCTCTTCTTGAACACTTCCTGAGCTTCGACGTTCTTAAGGAGAGCTCTGTAGCGCTCTTCATGGTGTTTTTCTATGGCCGCTATGAGCCTGAATTTCCTGGCCAGCTCCGGGAATCCTTCCTCCTCTGCGGTCTTTGCAAAACCTTCGTACATGTCGGTCCATTCATAGTTCTCCCCGTCAGCTGCGGCCGCCAGGTTGGCAGCGGTGTCGCCTATTCCTTCCAGTTCCTTGAACCAGATCTCGGCGTGTTCTTTTTCGTTATCCGCCGTCTTTGAGAATATGGCGCTTATCTGTTCAAATCCTTCCTTCTTTGCTTTGGAAGCGAAATACGTATATTTGTTCCTTGCCTGAGATTCCCCGGTGAAGGCTTCCCAGAGATTCTTTTCGGTCTGGGTACCTGCATATTTGTTCGGCATATATACCTCCTGTATATCTGTGAGTGACGGCTGACTTCTCTAATATATATCCATACAGGCATTGCATGCAATAGGCAGAAGGGCATTTCTCCTTACTTATGTATGAATATACAAATTTTAGGCATCGATTGTTAGTTATTGCTAATTGTACAGATAAAAGTGCAGATATATAATTGTTCAAAATACTCCAGTGCCGCCCGGTCGTGCGGGCGGAGAATAGGGAACCATGTGTAAATCATGGACGGTTACCGCCACTGTGCAGCAGCTTCGGCCTTAGAGAGATCACAGGATCTGTCATTGGGGAAACCTGAGAAGGCAGTTTTCAGACCGCGCGCCTTGAATGGGCGCAGGAGCGCAAGTCAGGAGACCTGCTGGAGTCTTAAGTTAGTCATGGCTGCGGATAACAGCCGGACATGTTTAGGAAATGTGGAAAAACGGCCACATACTTTTGCAGTATGCGGTTTTTTGTTTTTATACCGCATTTCATTTCAAAGGAGGAAATTATGAAAAGAATCGTATCATTGCTTCTTGCTCTGCTCATGTGCCTCGTTCTCGTTACAGGCTGCGGCAAGGGTAAAGAAGAAGGCAACAAGCCACTGAGCCCGGAGAGCACCTATCCTCAGGAATATGTCACCTACATGGATATGAAGATCACCGTAAACGCAGAGCCCCAGAAGGTCATCGCTGCCAACACCAATGTAGCAGACCAGCTCTACGCCATGGGTCTTGGAGACAGGATCATCGGAGTATGCTACAAGAACTCCCTGATCAACCCCAAGTATCAGGCTGAATATGACAAGGCCAGGATCATCAACGAGAAGGCTGCGACCCTCGAGCAGCTTGTAGCAGAAGAGCCCGATTTCGTTTACGGAAGAAGCTCCGCGTTCAGTGAGAAGAACGGCACGACCCACGACATACTCACCAGCTACGGTATAGCATCCCTTTCTTCCATCGAAGGATACAAACTGGGAGCCGACGTTGAAGACGTATACACGGATTTCGAGATCCTCGGAAAGATCTTCAACAAGCAGGAAAGAGCTCAGGAGATCATCGATGAGATGAAGGCCAAGATCGCAAGCGTAGAAGAAGCCGTCAAGGACAAGGAAGTCGTTAAGGTATTCGTTTACGACGCCACCAGAGACGAAGGCGCATACACCTGCGGCAACAACTTCACCGCAAAACTCATACGCCACGCAGGCGGAGTCAACATCTTCGAAGATATGGAAAAGACCTGGGCTGTAGTTTCCTGGGAGTCCGTCATCGATGCCAACCCGGACGTGATCATAATCAACGACTACGGCAGCGAGACTCTCGAGCACAAGATAGAGATGCTCAAATCCACTCCGGCACTCCAGTCCATCACAGCAGTTAAAGAAGGCAACATCGTTTCCGTTACTCTCTGCGAGTGCTTCGCAAGTTCCATGACTGCGGACACGGTAGAGAAGTTCGCAAAAGCATGCCATCCGGACTGCTTCCAGTAGCGCTGAAAAGAAATGCTTAAGAAATTAAGTGAACTATTAAGAAACCATACGTTGTCCTGCTGCGTCGTACTGACGGTGCTCCTGGTCCTTACCGTCATAACGGGTATATCCCTCGGTACGGCCAAGATACCTTTTGCCACAGTGTGGAAGATAATATTCCATAACCTTTTCGGCATGTTCAGCGTCGAAGGCATAAAGGAAAGCACCATGAGCATAGTGTGGCGCATACGCGTGCCGAGGGCTCTTCTGGGGCTCGCGGTAGGCGGAAGCCTCACTCTTTCGGGTATAAGCATGCAGGCATTTACAAAGAACCCCCTGGCGGAGCCCTACGTTCTGGGTATATCCAGCGGAGCATCCACTGGGGCCGTTCTTGCCATGCTCGTCGGAGTATATCTTCCTTCGGGCAAAATGATGAGCGTTGCGGCAGGCGCCTTCATAGGATCCATCTTCTCCATAATCCTCGTCTATTCACTGGCAAGGACTTCGGGAGAGATAGCCCCGATCAGGCTTGTCCTCGTAGGCGTCGCCGTTTCCGCTATATTAAGAGCCGTTACGAATTATCTCGTATATACGGCGCCTGCGGAAGCAGCCGTAAGGCAGGCCACGTTCTGGATGCTGGGAGGGCTTTCCGGAGCCGAGGGCAAAGACGTGCCCATACCCATGATAGCCATGCTGGTATCTTTCGTGCTCCTTATGATCATAGCTATGCCGCTCAACGCCATGATGATGGGAGACAACTCGGCGGTGACTCTGGGAGTCAACATAAACCTCATAAGGAAGATACTCATATTCGATTCTGCGCTTCTGACTTCCACCGCTGTGGCGGTCAGCGGATGCATAGGATTCATAGGACTTGTGGTTCCTCATATAGTCAGGTCTCTTGTAGGCAGCGACCACAGGAAGGTGATACCTCTTTCCCTTCTGGGCGGATCTATGCTCATGATATGGGCGGACATAGCTGCAAGGATGATAATGCCGCCCATAGAATTGCCGGTAGGAATAATCACAGCCATGTTCGGAGGGCCGGTGTTCCTGTGGATGATCGAAGCGAGAAAATACGCTTTCGGAGAGTGAGGTAGCCATGCTGAAAGTTAAAGATATCAATTACACAGTAGACGGCACCCAGATCCTCCACGATATTTCCCTGGAAGTACATCCCGGAGAGTTCGTAGGCATACTCGGGCCCAACGGAAGCGGAAAGTCCACGCTCCTCAAGAATATTTACAAGGTGCTGAAACCCCAGAGCGGAAGCATCGAGCTCATGGGGAAAGATCTTCTTTCCATGAGCAACAGGGAGATGGCAAGGCTTCTCGCTGTGGTGGGACAGGAACATGAAGGAAGCTTCGATTTCCTGGTAGAGGAGGTCGTTCTCATGGGATGCCAGGCCAGGAAAAGGCTTACGGAAGGTTTCGATCAGAAAGACAGACAGGACGGTGCTGACTCCCCTCAGGAGACTCCAGAATTACC
>CAYUGP010000148.1:0-4000 GCA_964444315.1 uncultured Oscillospiraceae bacterium
TGGGATCGTTCAAAAAGAAATCCTTCTGGATGACTTATTCATTTGAAGAAAAGAATCCCAAGCCTCCTTTCACAGATTGCAAATCTGATGCAAATATCACCGTAATCCACAGATGAACTGAATGGGTTACGGTATTTTGTATAATAGGACTGAACAGCATTCAATGCAAATATTGACAAATGCTGTTTGCTGATGCTAATTATATATATACCACATCTGAATCATACCTATCGTTTGCCTTCCCGAAAGGATCGAATACCTTGAAAAAAAAGATCAACCGTATTTTTGCCATATCATTGCTATTCGCTCTGGTGATAGCCTTCATAGCTCTCTATCAGCAGGGTGTGGATGAGTTCGGCATCAAAGGCGGTGATATAATCTACGACGAGTCGCTTCTGAGCTTCGACACGAACTGGAAACTCGTAAGGGACGGCTCTGTGATCTCCAATATATCAGTTCCCGGCTTTGCCGATACAGGAAGCGGCAAAAGCGCGGTCATCAGTAATACTCTTCCCGCGTCGGTCACGGGAGGCACCTATCTTGCCTTCCTCGGAGCTGACAGTTTCGTCACGGTCTACATAGACGGAGAAGAGGTATACAGAAGCCCTGCCATAGAGCAGAGAGGCCGCCTGACACCTCTTCCCGGCTGGATCTTCGTTCCCCTCAAAGCCGAGTACGGCTCGGGGAGGATCAGCCTCAGGTTCGATTATCCCTACGGCTATTCGGAGGGCATACTTCCCCTCATACTCATAGGCAACCATTCCGAGGTGCTTCTCTACGCATCCTATTCGTCATATGCCGCGCTGTATATAGGGATATCGCTGGTGGTGCTTGGCATACTGGTCTTCATTTTTACCATGGCCACGCCGTCCATAGAAGGTAGGTCACAGGGCTTTGCGGTCCTCGGCCTGTATATGGCGGCTCTTGGCTTCGTGCTCATAAACCAGGCCAACATACCGAGGATGGACAACAGCATCTACTATACCGAGTATATAAGCTCCGGCATGGTCATCAGGATACTTCCCATGCTCCACAGCATATACATGTACATGAGCCTGGAAAGGGAAAAGGTAAAGAAGATATATCTCTTCGTCTTCGTGCTTTCCCTGGCTCTCTTTGCCTCCGAGACTCTCCTATTTCTCGCAGGAGTATGGGATCTTTCATCAAGCCTTTACCTCGCAAGGGCCTTCATGGTACTGGAGCTCCTTCTTGCCCTTTGCTTTTTCCTTAAGGACATCTTTGGCAAAAGCGGCTCTCCCAAGGGAAAGGCGGGCAGGCTCTATTCGGTATTCACGGCTCTTGCCATCACGTTCCTGGTGGCGGGGGAGTGCGCCGACGCTTTAGGCAGGCGCTTCTTTGCCGGCAATATCTCCAATTTCAAATATTTCGGAGCTCTGCTCTTTGCGATCCTGAGCTCCGCTGCCGTGGTGCTCATGGCCTACCGCAGCACCCTCGACAAGCTCACTCTTGCCAACGAGCTGACGAAAAACAGGGTCAGTCTCATGATCAGCCAGATACAGCCCCATTTCGTATGCAATACTCTCAACGCCATAATGGCTATGATGAAAAGCGCTCCGGACAAGGCCTACAGCACCATATCCGACTTTTCGAGGTACTTAAGGTACAATATCAACGCTCTGTCGAGTGTCGAGCTCATACCTTTTTCCGAGGAGCTCAAGCATATACGGGTGTACCTGGATATAGAAAAAGAACGCTTCAGGGAAAGAGTAGAGATAGTATACGACATATCTGACGATGATTTCGCAGTGCCGCCCCTTTCCGTGCAGCCCTTTGTGGAAAACGCCGTGAAGCACGGTGTTTGCCAGAAAAGCGAAGGCGGTACAGTAAGGGTAAGCTCGGCCGAAGAAAGAGACGCCTATGTCGTGACCATAGAAGACAACGGAGTCGGCTTCGATACCTCTTTGATAGAGACGGGCAAGAGAGGCGTAGGCATCAAAAACGCCATGTACAGATTGAGGGCTCTTGCCGATGCCGACACGAAGATAGAAAGCGAGATAGGAAAGGGCACGAAGGTCACCATCACGTTCCCTAAGGACAGGAGGACTTCTCTTGATGAAAACTATAATAGTTGACGATGAATACTGGGCTCTTGAGAGAGTCAAGCAGGAATGCGCGGGAGACCCTGCCATTGAGATAGCCGGGACCTTCATGGATTCCGAAGAGGCTCTTGAATACGCTGAAAAGAACAAGGTGGAATTTGCCCTTCTCGACATACAGATGGCCGGAATGAACGGCCTTGATCTTGCAAGAAAGCTGAGGGAGCTTTACCCAGGCGTCATCATAGTCTTTGTTACGGCGCACAGGCAGTATCTGGGCGATTTCATAGACATGAAGGCCGACTATTTCGTCCTCAAGCCCTATACTGCCGCAGACATACGAGACGTCCTCGAAAGGGCGAAGCTCCTCGGCGGCAGGCTAAAGAAAAGGGTCTTCATACGGACCTTCGGGGAGTTCAGGGTATTCGTGGACGGAGAGCCGCTGCTCTTTTCAAGCAAGAGAGCCGAAGAGCTCCTTGCTCTCATAGTCAACAAGCAGGGGAACTATCTGAGCAACAAAGAAGCCGCTTCCCGCCTGTGGGATCCGGGTGAGTACGACAAGCAGTCTGCGAGCTCCTACAGAAAGGTACTTTCGAGACTCGAGCAGTTCCTGGAGGACAAGGGTATAGAGGATATATTGCTGAACTCTATCCACGGAAGAGCCCTCAATACCAAAAAGGTAGACTGCGATCTCATGGATTTCTTAAGCGGCGACCCGGCTGCCCTTGAAGCCTTTCATGGCAGATATATGTATCAGTACAGCTGGGGAGAGGAAGAGGTCGGGCCTCTGGTGAAAAGAAAAACGGAAGAAATGGGGAGGATCAAATGAAAAAGACTTCATTTTTGAATATAGTGATCATCATCCTCATGATCATAGTGGCCGTGAGCTCCGTGCTCTTCATAGGGAACAGCAGGGAGTGGTTCAGCAAAGCCAAAAAAGAGGATGAGTTCTCCGTGACAGCTCCCCTGGTGGAGGGCTCCGTCAGCGTCATAAGGAGGGGCGCAGGCTATACCCTCAAGGAGGGCATAGGGCTTGCTGCGGGAGACGAGGTCATAAGCTCTGCCGGAGCCTCGGCAGTCCTTGACTTCAAGGGCGCAGGCACCGTCACCTTGGATGAGGAAAGCGAGATGGCACTTTCCGGAGGAGACAGCGTTTCTCAGACGGTATTTGCCAAGAGCGGCTGCTTCTATTTCGATATAGATCCCTCAAGCGTTGCTTTTGCAGTGGATACGTTCTGGGGCAGGGCGGCCATAGAGGAGAGCAGCGTCTTTTCATTGGAGATGCGTCACGGAACCCAGACACTCCGCGTATACAAAGGCGGGGTCACGGTGAAAGGAGAAGCAGCAGAGGACTCCATAGCCATAGCTCCTGGGCAGCAGCTGGTCGTACTTCAGGATGACGACGGAAACAGCGTTTTCCTTGAACTGTCCGATATATCGCCCAAGAGCATGAGCGACTTTCTGCTTGAAAAGACTTTAAGCTCAGGCAGCCTGCTTTGCTTCAGCACCGATGAGCTGAGATCCGAAGCGGAAAGAAGGGCAAAGGAGGTCGAGGACGCAAAGGCTGCCCGCGAGGAATACGAAAAGCAGGTCATCGCAAGGGGCGGTACGGTCCCCGTGGTTGTGATACCGCAGAGCAGTTTCCCGGGATCGTACGCTTTGAGCTGCACCATTAGCATAAGATGTGATACGGTGCTTTCCCATATGGATATGCTTGCTCCCGGCAAGAGCTCCTCCGTTCCTTCAAACGGAGTGATACTCTACAGCACCAGGGTGGAATTTTCGGAAGGAGAAAACGTATATGACGTATTGAGGAGAGTCTGCTCCTACGCGGGCATACCCCTCCAGTACAGCTATACCGTGGCCTACGGCGGATACTATATCGAAGGGATCAACGATCTTTGCGAATTCGACTGCGGGCCCCAGAGCGGCTGGATGTACAA
>CAYUGP010000149.1:0-3988 GCA_964444315.1 uncultured Oscillospiraceae bacterium
GAAATCAAGAAGATCCTCCGAATCGGTATACTTGCCGGCCATTATACTTTCATAATCAGCATAAATGAGCTGCATGTCAGACAGTTTTGAGCTAAGGATGGAAGATCCGCTGTCCTTAAGGCCGGAATTGATACTTGCAAGGGCTACAGGGTCAATATCGTTCTGCTTGAGCTGGACTATAAAGTCACCTGCCATGTCGAGAAACGATTCACTGCCGCATACTGAGCCGAATGATACGAAGTCCTTCTGTCTTTTTGATGCGATGCGCCTAAGCAGCATCTTGCGGCCTATGGTGTTGATCGCAGTTTTACCGGGAGCGCCAGTCTCGTTCATGATATCTGACCGCAGCTTAGCCCCTGACATAACGGCAAAATCAAAGAAGGCATCTCCTCCGAGATACCTGAATCCATCTTCCTCCGCCTGCAAAGTGGATTGAGCAGGCACGATCAAGATCACCCGCTCAGCGGAACTGCAGCCGCTGCGGATATCTTTAAGAGTCTGTTCTATTCTTTTGTACATCTCCCTGCGAAGCTGCTCTTCGCAAGGAGATGTAAGCACAACGGACATGTATCTAGTCTATGAATTTTATATATGAGTCCTTTTTGAGTCCAAGACCGGCTTCACCTTCCACGCACTTCGTGATGCCACCTATTACAGGGCATGCCACATGGACCGGGAAATTTGTCTTTGCAAATTCATTCAGCGGTCCTTCTCCGGGATGGACAAGGCATATCTTCTGAGAATCGAATTTATCTCCCAATGCCTCCATCATCTTGTTCACTGCTGCACATTCAGTCTGCACGTGTACTTCGACTTCCACGTGACCCCTTACCTTCACTCCTGTTCGCTCTGCCGTGACTGTCGTAAGGAAACCGCAAGGTCCCGGCATTATTTCTACTTTTGTCATTTCAACCTCTTTTTTGATACATTTATTGAAAGGATACAAACGCAACGAGCGTCGGTATCTTTATCGCACTACAGCGCTTCAGCCCAGGCGTTTACCTCTTCCTGACTTGCATCAGTAAGCAGCTTATCATCCAGCCATACGGCTTTATCCGCATTCTTTGTGTGTTCCTTTGCGTATGCGATGGATTTTCCTGCCTTTCCGCCTCCGGAAGAACAGAAGAACACTACTGTCTTTCCTTCCAGCTTAAGAGTGTCAAGGAAACTCTGCACAATAGCAGGATACACTCCGTACCAGATCGGATAGCCTATAAAGTAAACGTCATACTTTCCCGGGCAGTGAGCTTTTTTGAGAAGTTCAGGCCTTATGGAAGGATCCTTGTGCTCCGTATTGCACCTGCTGTCCGGGATCCTCCAATCGATATCCTCGTCAGTATATGGTTCCTTTGCCTGGATCTCAAACAGTTTCCCGTTCGTTGCAAGTGCAACCTTTTCGGCGACTGCTTTTGTAACACCCTTAGTTGAGAAATACGCTACTAACGCCTTTTTTTCATTAAAATCCATTTTTCAGACCTCTTTTCCTGACTAAAAAGCATTTAATATACATCTACGACAGGCAGCGGATAAACCGCTTCCCGTATATAAATATTGTAAATCAAATATTGCATGTTTACAATTCCGTCTGAAGCAAAACAGCTCAGCCGGCATGCTTTCTTTTAAGGCATTTTGCTATGAAAGATACTATGATGACGCCGAGGATGACCCCTGCCGTATCTATGCAAACATCCCTTATCTGGCCGCTTCTCCCTGAAATGAACAGTTGATGCATTTCATCCGATACAGCGTAGAGAAAACCGGTAAAAGCAGGCCAGAGCAAAGGCTTTCCCGTTCCGAAACTCCTGAAACTGCATGAAAGAAGTATCCCGAGCACAGTATACTCTGTAAAGTGTGCAGTTTTTCGTACTATGAAAGAAATGGATGCAGCCATTTCAAGACGGACGCTCATATCCATCTCTTCAAAACCCTTAACGAAGATCTTGCAGATCCTGTAACATATTCCCGAACTCAATAGATCCGAATCATCAGCGGTCTGAGATGACATGTAAAAAATGACCGCCATCCATGCTGCAGTCAAAAGAATGCTTACGATCCTGAATAAAGTCTGTCGTTTCATAAAAGAGATTTTAGCATAAAATCAAACAAAGAAAAACTCCGGAGCACTGCTCCGGAGTAATGAAATCCGCTTTCGTCTAGTCGATACCGACCCAGATCGCAGGTCTTACAGCATTATCCGTATGTTCAACACTGTCTCCTACCAGGCTTATATCACCCTTATCTTTGACATTTGTCTGGCAATATGCCATGGGAGCCCATCCCGGAGTTCTGAGCCAATACCAGCAGTTACCGTTCTCGCTGTTCTCATAAGCACCGTGTGCAACTGCATATTTCGTAGCCTTGCACTGACGCGCTTTATCCGATTCGAAATAAAGCTTGGCCTCGGTAGCACTGAGGAGAAATACCTTATCAGAGGTGTTGTTTCCGTGGTTGGCATATATATTGTCAAGATTGTCGATCTTTACGGATGTATAAGGGATCATCATCTTCTCTTCCTTTGAGAAAGCATCCTCGACAAATTCGCTGTTGAGCCACTTTCTGAGAGTGGAATCCTCCCATGTGATGTTTTCATAAACATCGTTGTACGTCTTGCAGTCAAGACCATACTTGCTTACGAGTTTGAGGCTGTTTCTGTCTCTTGCAAGTACTATCCACTCTATTGAGTCTTTGTTTTCTCCGTTTTGTATATATGATCCGAATTTGACCACATCACCTGCCTTCGCCACGCTGGGACCGTATTCAGGATATTCTTCAATGAATCTTTCTCTTAATTCTTTGTTTATATTCAGTACTATAACTGCATCTGAATAGGAGATCTCTCCGAGTCTGCTGAAATGATGAGGCTCTATTTCTTTACCGTCTTTATAGATAGGTACGGGCTTTCTTTCTGAAGCAATGGCTTCAAAAAGGTCGGAAAGTTTAAGTTTGCTGAGGTCTTCTGTGTTGTTGATATTCATGTCGGCTCCTTTTATCACTATACCCCTTGGGGGTATTTTTATCTTGTCTGTATAATATACCCCCAAGGGGTATTTGTCAACTACTTCTTATGGATCAATTCTAACATATTTTCCGTAACGCTCGAATCCCGTAAATATTACCACAGATGGGCGACAATAGCCGTCCTTCTTCTCTAAAACTACTGATCTTACCCGTAGCAGACTGCTGTCTCAGCGAAGCACTTCATCCAAAATATCCTTTGTGAATGACGCCATTCTTATATACATTCCTTCAGGATTATATACCAGGCCATGATAAGTCAGCATTCTGTAATCATTTGGTTTATTATATGTTTCATCTATCCAGACGCTCAGAGTAAACCCATCATATTCATATTCGATCACAAACGGCAATTGGCCTATATCTTCATCTTTTTCCATGGCCAGTTTTGAATCTTCACGGGTATATATATGCGTCGGTTTTCCCAGCAGATCGAACACATTCTCCATGATCTCATTGACTCCGTCCGCCGTTTTGTAATCAAACGTTTTGCCAAAGAGCAGATCCTCGTTTATATCGATTATCCAGCTGTTGTTTTTGATGGCATCTTCGAACGTATCATACTTTGTTCCGTTGCGGTCGGAATGTATGGTCAAAGTGTGGACGGTATTTCCTGTGCTGTCCTTTATCGCCACCTGCTTGACACTTCCATCCCAGTCGCTGCCTTTGACCTCCGAGATACTGTTTACCGTCACTTCTGACTGATCGCCGGATGCAGAATTACTGCGGTAAGTGAAGGTGTATGAGCTGTCCAATTTGCTAAGATCGACCGGTACGCTGTCATTACCCTCGACCAGACCACGGGATATCTGTTTGGTTTTCGAAGGGATATCAACGTTCAACAGCCAGAAATCACCCTTTTCTTTCGGTGTGTCATTTGCTGTCTGACTATCCGGTTTTTCAAGAATACCGGAATCTTCATTCGAACCGCCGTTGCTGCCGCAGGCGACTAAAACAAATACCATCAGTGACA
>CAYUGP010000150.1:0-3921 GCA_964444315.1 uncultured Oscillospiraceae bacterium
GTAAACTGCCTTACTCACGACTAAAGTCACGAGTGTGCGGCAGTGTTTTATCAAATTATTAGATGACAATGACCTGCTTCAGCATGTGATTCTGATCGGTTCCTGGGCGGAATTCCTTTACAAAGAGAAAGGTATTCTCCCCGGATTTGAAGCGAACATTAAGACTCTCGATATAGATTTTTTATTGAAAAACCTCAGAAAACCTAATCCACCTAAAAATATATCTGTTCTTGCACGTGAATGCGGGTATATCGTACAAAATGATTTGTTGGATGGTACAACCAAAATCATCGACAAAGCCGGTTTGGAAATCGAGTTTTTAATTGGCAAGAAGGGATCTGGTGAAGATGATACTATGAAGACAAATATGGGTATAACAGCACAAGCATTTAGACATATGGATATTATATCAAACAACACCATTCAAATTGAGTATTTGGGATCGGAAATTAATGTTCCTAAACCCGAGGCATATGCAATACATAAGATGGTGATCAATAAAGATAGGAAGGATAAACAAGAAAAAGATATTCAAGCTGTTTTAAACATATACCCATTCTTAGATATGGATATTTTTGATCAGATTTGTGATAAACTGAATAAAAACGAAATTAAAAGAGTGAATTCATTTATTGAAACATATATTTCACATCACTGACTGACATATGAACGAACAAGAAATGTGGAAAACCTTCTGCCTTGAAGAGGACGTGGACCCGGAAACTGAATATGATGCATGGGCATTCGGCGGCACGGACAGCATGGCGGACGAGCTTGCTGCTCTTGTGCTTAAAGGCAAGAAGACCGCTACGGCAAGCTGGTATGATGAATATGTATTTGATAATGTGCCCATACCGGAAAAAGGGGCATACAGCGTCATCTTAAACAGCAAAGACGAGGCTTTGTGTATAGTCAGGAACTACTGCGTAAGCTGCGTTCCTTTCCGCGAAGTAACTCACTGGCATGCGTATCTTGAAGGAGAGGGAGACAGGAGCCTCCGTCACTGGCAGAACGTTCACGAGGATTTCTTTTCTGATGCTGCCGAGCGCATAGGTGACCGTTTCGACGACAGAGGCAGGGTGGTCCTGGAGAAATTCACCGTGGTCTACCCGAAGGAATCTGCGGACAGGAGCGATCTTCTCCTTTTGGAACCAAGTCCTGATATGGCTCCTCTGATGGATAAATACAGGCAGGAGTTCCTGGACTTCGGAAGCAGTATGGACGGAGCCGGCATAAGGGCGGAAGAAGATATCAAAGAGTGGGTGGAAAGAAAGATGCTGTATGCAGATCCCGTCTCGGTCCTGCCGGAAAACATAGTCCGTGCGACACAGCTCATAGCCTACAGGAAAAGCGACGGAAAGCCTGTCGGGACCATACAGATAAGGCATGAGCTCAATGATTATCTGAGGAAATATGCAGGTCACGTGGGATATTCAGTAAGACCTTCCGAGCGGAGGAAAGGCTATGCCAAGGCCATGCTCCGCGAAGTCGTGCCATACTGCAGGGCCTTAGGGATAGACGATATACATATAAGCTGCGTAGAAGGTAACGAAGGAAGCAGAAGGACCATACTTTCTGCAGGAGGGAAATATATAGATACGGTCAAAGAACCGGACAGGGGACTGACCCTGGAGAGGTATCAGATAAGAAAGAGGCAAAGGATATGAACAAACTTGAAAGAGGAGCGATGATAGTCTTCACAGGCTGCATCCTCGCCATGGCTGCCGTGCTCTTCGTGGGCATGATGCAGGACAAAAAGGACGAAGAATTCGATTTCTAGTTCCGGGCACTGAGCATATTTCTATGGTATAATCAAATATTATGAAATATGCCGACGTAGTTATCGACAACAACACAGATGCGACAGACCTGTGCTACACCTACGCCTATGAAGGAGAGGATGAAGATCTTCTTCAGATAGGACGCAAGGTCGTAGTGCCTTTTGGTGTGCATAACAAGGAGATCGAAGGCTACGTCGTAAGGGTCTATGACGAAGCTCCTGCAGCCCCTGACGGAAAGAAGATCAGGATCAAAAAAATAGCATCTTTGGATCATGATCTCTGTCTGTCCGAAGAGGCGGTACGTACGGCTCTATGGATGCACGGAAGGTATATATGCAGATATATAGAAGCAGTGAAGTGCTTCCTTCCCGTATCGGAAGTGAAAAGGAAGATAAAGGATCCCTTTGCGGATATAGAGCTCAAGGCTGAAGACGCAGATCCAAAGTCCCTTACAAAGGAGCAGGAAGATGCCCTTTCGGAGATAGGCGGCAGCATAGAAAGGCATGAGCACAAAGTGTATCTCCTCAAGGGAGTCACCGGGAGCGGAAAGACAGAGGTATACCTTCAGTCCATGAAGAAGGTCATAGACTGCGGCAGACAGGGCATAGTGCTGGTGCCGGAGATATCCTTGACGCCTCAGGTGGTCGCAAGGTTCATGAGCCGCTTCGGAAAGGACAGGGTGGCTGTCCTTCACAGCAAGCTGACGCCTGCCCAGAGATCTGCTGAATACAAGCGCATAGAAAAGGGAGAGGTGGACCTTGTCATAGGGGCAAGATCAGCAGTTTTCGCACCCTTTGAAAACATAGGCCTCATAGTGCTCGACGAGGAGCATGAGACCTCATATAAATCGGATAAAAGCCCGAAATATGACTGCCTTGAAGTGGCGACCAAAAGAGCCATAGACCACGGGGCGGTCCTGGTACTCGGATCAGCTACTCCTTCCGTTGTGGACTACTACAGGTCGGAAAAGGGTCTCTTCAAGAGGATAGAGATAAAGGAGAGGTTCAACAGGAACCCGCTGCCAAATGTCGAGATAGTGGACATGGCTAAGGAGATAAGGTCTGGCAACAGATCCGTATTCTCCTCTGCTCTTGCAGATGCCGTAGAAGAGCAGCTGCAAAAGAAAAAGCAGGTGATTCTTTTCCTCAACAGGAGGGGATACTCCAATTTCGTATCATGCAGGGAGTGCGGCTTTGTCATAAAGTGCGGCGAGTGCGGCATATCAATGCCTTATCACAAGGATACGGGCTTTTGTGAGTGCCACTACTGCGGAAGAAAGATAAGGATGCCCAAGATCTGCCCTGAGTGCGGCAGCAAGCTGATCGGCGGCTACGGAGCGGGCACACAGCAGGTCGAGGAAAAGGCAAAGGAGCTTTTCCCGGATGCCAATATAGAAAGGCTTGACATTGACAGCATAAAGAAGAAGGGTGAACTTGAAAGCACATTAAAACGCTTCGAAAAAGGAAAGACCGACATACTCATAGGAACACAGCTTGTGGCCAAGGGCCTTGACTTTTCCAACGTGGGCCTCGTGGGCATAATAAACGCTGACGTGACGCTCAACATCCCTGATTTCAGGGCTTCCGAGAGGACCTTCCAGCTGATGACTCAGGCTGCGGGAAGATCAGGAAGAGGTGATGAAAGGGGAAAGGTCATGATACAGACCTACAGCCCGGAGAACAGGACGCTTCTTTCATCTGCAGCTCACGACTACGAAGGTTTCTATAAAGACGAGATAGACATAAGGAAAGCGGCGGGCTATCCGCCTTTCACTGATATATATCAGATAATCATACTTGACGAAGACCAGGAGAAGGCTGAAAAGTACGCGAGGGACTGCGCCGTATGGCTCAGAAAGAAAGTTCCCGAAGGCACCTATGTCCTGGGGCCTGCGGCTCCCATGCTGCTCAAAAACAGCGGCATGTACAGGTACCAGATCCTCATCAAGACCCCAGCCGGAAACAGGCAGCATATAAGCGGCATAGTGAGGGAACTTAAAGACAGCCAGGAGCAGGCAAAGGACAAGGCAAAGCTAATGACGGTAGATATAAACCCGTTCTCATTCAATTGATACATAATACTTACAGGAGACCAGCTATGAAAAGTCAAGAAAAAGATTTTAAATAAATCATACTTGTCG
>CAYUGP010000151.1:0-3873 GCA_964444315.1 uncultured Oscillospiraceae bacterium
ACACGGAGGCGTTTTTATGAAATACGTTCACTACAATAAAGGAACCTGCAGCAGATCCGTATCTTTCGATATCGAGGACGGAAAGGTATATAACGTATCTTTCGAGGGCGGCTGTAACGGTAATCTCAAGGCTATCTCAAAGCTCGTCGAAGGCCAGGATGCCGAGACGCTCATAGCACTCCTCAAAGGCAATGACTGTGCCGGCAGAGGCACGTCCTGTGCGGATCAGTTCGCAAGAGGCCTTGAAGGGGCTCTTAAAAAAGAAGCGGAGAGAGCATAGTCTTCAATGATCGGGCTGATCAGGGAAAAACTTAAGGAACTTAAGGAGAATTTTCCTCAGAATCCGGAATTCAGAAGCTGGATGCAGCAGAGCGACCAGTGGAGCTGGGTGTACAGCATCCTCAGGATAAGGGGAGAAAAAGTACATAAGACCGCAGTGGTCAATATGATCCAGGGCAGCATAAGCGAAGACCTGACCCTGTCTGCGTACATCCTCGCTGATCACTTCAGAACAGTCTATCAGGATATGATAGGCTATATTGGCATGAGTACGGATCTTGAGCAGAAAATGGTCTTAAGGTGGGCAAAGATGATACTGGACCTGGATCCTTCGGTTCCCGATTCATCCGTATTCAGGCAGAACCGCAATGTGATATACGAGTGGGATCTCATACCTGAGCCTGAAGAAAAGGTCCCGGAGCTGTTTTCGCAGCTTCTTAAGGAATACAAGCTTGCGGGTTTCGATGAAGAGGATCCTCTTAAAAGGGCCGTAAAGCTACACCTTGAGATCAACAGGCTCTATCCTTTCGGGGAAGATACTACATTTATGTCCATGATAGTTCTCATGTTCTCCCTTCTGGAACTTGGATATCCTCTCCCTCAGCTGTCATTCGACGACAGGGAGTACAACAGGATGATGGCCGATTACATAGGAAACGGAGATCCGGAGCCTTTCCAGGATATACTTGAGAGGAGCATCTACAACAGACTTGAGGCCGTAGTCTCCCTTGCGAGACAGGCAAATGAAATATAGGAAAAATGGATTACACACTTTAAAAAGAAAAACTTCAGGAAAAACTGCCGGTAGAGAACGTTGAGCTTACTCATTCCATGGCGAAGGAGACGACTTTTCGCTGCGGCGGTGATGCGGCTCTTTTCGTCATAGCAGACAGCCTTGATGAGTTGAGGTACGCTTTGTCGGTCATAAGGGCTTTCGGCTGCAATTGGATGATACTCGGAAACGGGAGCAATGTGCTTTTCACGGACGGTGGTTATGACGGAGCGGTGATAAAACTGGGAAAAGAGTTTTCAGAAGTCGTCTGCGAGGGCGATACTTTCATTGCAGGAGCTGCGGTCAAGCTTTCATATCTTTCAAGGCTTGCGGCGGCAAAATCCCTGTCAGGTTTTGAATTCGCTTCCGGCATACCCGGCTCTTTAGGCGGGGCTGTGTTCATGAATGCCGGAGCTTACGGCGGCACCATGAAAGATGTTCTTACTTCGGTCACTGCGGTGACAGCCGAAGGGGAGATATATAAATACGGGGCTGATGAGCTTGACCTTGGCTACAGACACAGCAGATTCATGGAAAGCGGTGAGATCGTGATCCAGGCTGAACTAAGATTTGTGCCGGGAGACAGCAAAGAGATCTGCGCTATGATGGACGACCTGACTGCAAAAAGGAAGGCGAAACAGCCTCTTTCCTATCCAAGCGCAGGCAGTTTCTTTAAAAGACCCGAAGGCTACTATGCCGGGGCTCTCATAGAGCAGTCGGGCCTCAAGGGCTTTTCCGTTGGGGATGCACAGGTGTCGGAGCTCCATGCAGGCTTCATCATCAACAAAGGGGAGGCAAGTGCATCGGACGTGATAGCTCTTTGCAAACATGTTCAGGATACGGTATATGAAAAGTTCGGTGTACGCCTTGAACCTGAAGTCAGAATAGTGGGGGAATGATATGGATCTGCTGATAATAACCGGACAGTCCGGTGCGGGTAAATCCACTGCCATCGCCTGCCTTGAAGATATAGGCTACTACTGCGTGGATAATCTTCCTCCCTCCATGATATCGGACCTTGTGGCTCACCTTGACAACGACGCATCAATCGAGAAGGCTGCAGTGGTCACGGACGTGAGAGGAAGAAGCTTTTTCTCGGATCTGGGAAAGAGCCTCCAATCCCTGAAGGAACAGAAGATAGCTTACAGGATAGTGTTCCTGGAAGCCAGCGAGAAGACCATACTCATGCGCTATCAGGAAACCAGGAGGGAACATCCTCTTGCCAAAGACGGTGATACGGAAGCTGCCATTGCCGCCGAAGTCGCCATGCTCGAGGGCATAAGGAGCCAGGCTGATTTCGTAATAAATACCACGGGTATGAAGACGGCCAATCTGTATAACGAGATAATGAGGCATCTTTGCGCCGATCCGTCTACCCAGTTCCGGGTATCCGTTACCAGTTTCGGATACAAGTACGGACAGCCCGATGAAGCGGACTGGATCATCGATGCCCGCTTCCTTCCGAATCCGTATTACGTTACCAGCCTTAAGAACCTTACGGGAAAGAACAAAAAGGTCAGGGATTTCGTACTAGGTTTTGCAGAAACGGAGGAGTTCGTTGAAAAGATGACATCACTCTTCTGCGAGCTCATCCCCAAATACAGAAAAGAAGGAAAGTATCACCTCGACATAGCTGTAGGCTGTACCGGAGGCAAGCACAGGAGCGTCGTCATTGCGGCGGAGCTTGCAAAAAGGCTGAGGGAAAAGGGCCTTACGGTGGAGCTTTCCAACAGGGAACTCAAGAAGAGCAGATGAGTTTTACTTCAGATATAAAAAAAGAACTGACGGGGCTTGAAACGGGGCGTAAGTGCTGCCAGCTGGCTCAGCTCACAGGCTTCATCCGCTTTGCGGGAAGCATAGTGATAGTGGGAGGCAAGCCCGGGCTCAAGGTCACGACGGACAATCCTGCCGTGGCCCGTCTTTTCATTACCCTGGTAAAAGAATATTTCGGAGCCAAGACAGCGCTTCAGATAGAGGGAGGCCAGCTGATGAGAAAAGGTCATACCTATTCTCTCATCATTACTCCTGAAATGAACGCAGAAGCCATACTCCGGGAGCTTGGCATACTGGGAGTCCATGAGGGCTCCAACTATATCAAGGAAGGCCTTGAGAGCTCAAATTACAAAAAACGCTGCTGCAAGAAAGCGGCTTTAAGGGGGATATTCCTCGCTGCCGGATCTGTGTCGGATCCGGGTAAAACCTATCACCTTGAGATAAGCTGCGGCAATTCCATGATCGCAGCAGATGTCAAAAAGCTGCTGAGCAGTTTCGGGCTCAAAGGAAGGATAGTCACAAGGAGAAACAAGGAGGTCGTCTACCTTAAAGACGCAGAACAGATATCCGAGTTCCTGACGGTCATAGGCTGCACCAATCAGCTGTTCAGATTCGAAAACGTCAGGATCTCCAAGGAAATGAAAAACAAGGCCAACAGGATCAATAACTGTGAAGGCGCAAACCTCGACAAGACGGTGAATGCGGCGCAGAAGATCATTTCCGATATAGCCTATATAGAGGAATCAGCAGGCCTTGATTATCTGCCGCCGAAACTCCAGGCTACGGCAAAGCTCAGGAAGGATAATCCGGAACTGGCTCTTTCTGAACTGGCTCTTTTGTTCGATCCTCCCATAGGAAAGAGCGGGCTTTATCACAGGCTTGAAAAGATAAGCGAAACTGCAGACCTGCTGAGAAATAAAAAAAGCATCTGAGATCACTCAGATGCTCAGACTGAAGACAAAGTCTTTGGGCGAAAGCCCAAGGGCTTTTTTCTTTTTTATGCGAGAGAATATCTGTTGTGAAGAGTGAAGCAAACAAAAAAGACGATT
>CAYUGP010000152.1:0-2028 GCA_964444315.1 uncultured Oscillospiraceae bacterium
TATGCATCGCATGGAGATAGAGGAGGGGAAAGAATGATCTGCGGAAAATGCAATGTAAAACTGGAGGAGCAACCTGCGGTATTCCAGTACCTGGGACATGAACTGACTCACTCCGTGCTCAGATGTCCCGTGTGCGGGCAGGTATTTATCCCGGAGGAACTTGCAAAGGGTAAAATGCATGAGATAGAGAGCATGCTGGAAGAAAAATAGCATGGCTTTCATACCTGTTAACATAGATGCCGGAGGCCTTCCCGTGGATTCTCTTGTGGCGGAGAGGATAGGCGTGCCCTATGAAAAGCTCACGCAGGAAAGGCTCGAGGAGTACCAGACAGAGGCTTTTAAAAGAACACTGCGCTTCGCAAAGGAACGCAGTGATTTTTATGCCCGGCTGTATGGGGATCTCGATACGGAAAATATAAAGTCCTTAGAGGATGTAAAGAAGCTGCCCTTTACCTCGGAGTCCGACCTTGCTGGCAATGAATGGAGATTCCTCTGCACGGATGCAGCATCCGTTGACCGCATAGTCACCGTACCGACAACAGGTACCGGCGGTATGCAGAAAAGGCTTTCATTTACCGCTGAAGATCAGCAGAAGGCAGTTGAGTTCATACGCGCGGGCTATGAGGTGATGAACTGCAGGCCCGGCGAAAAAATGCTGGTCCTCATGTCCGGAACAAGCGCGGGCAGCATAGGTGATCTCGTCCTCAGGGCTGTAAGCCCTTTGGGAATGTCCATAGAAGTTTTCGGAGCCGTGACTGACATAAAGGAAGCCTACGCCAGGATGATGGAATTAAGCCCTGAAGTAATAGAGGCTATTCCATGGCATGCAGCGGCCTTGGCATCTTACGGTAAGCAGTACGGCAACCCTGAAAAAGAATTCATACGCAGTGTCAACTTAAGCGCTGACGTTGTTCCTGATTCTGTAGTTGAAAGGCTTGAGAGGCTCTGGGAATGCAGCGTTCACAGACACTACGGATCTACTGAGATGTGCATATTCGGGGGAGTGGAGTGCAGCGCTCACGAAGGTTATCACCTAAGGCCCTGTGACATACTTTACGAGATCCCCGAAACTGATGCAGACGGAAAAGGAGAGATATATATTACTACCTTGGACAGGAAAGCCATGCCCCTCATAAGATACAGGACGGGGGATATTGGAAAGTTTACGGATAGTCGATGCTCTTGCGGCGGGAAGCTTAAAAGGCTTCTGAAAGTCTATGGGAGGAAAAGCAGCATACTCAGCTTCGGAGGGAATGAAGTGTTCCTTTCAGATATAGCTGACGCTTTGTACAGAAGCGATGAGCTGACTGACTTTGAGATCGGACTGGCAGATGAAGGGGTCCTAGATATATGCTGCAGGCACTATCCCGGCGCTTCGCTTGACCTTGAGAGGATAAAGGAAGATCTTCTTTCCCTGAAAGAGCTCAGAAACGCCGCAGACCAGGGGTACTGCTTTTTGAAACTGTCCCTGGCAGGCAGCGAAAGCTTTGCATCCGGATACGATCTTAAGAAGAATATACGGCGGAGAGAAATCTGACAGAGACCTGGGGTTTTTGAATATGTCTGAAAATGAGTTTAAAAAAGAAATATGGTCGGTGTGCCCCGTATGCCTTAAAAAGATCCCTGCAGATTTGGAAAGGAGCCTGGGAAGGGAAGGCATCTGGCTCAGGAAGACCTGCCCCGAGCATGGTTTCTTTGAAGTCCCTGTATGGAAGGACAGGTTTGATTTCGATGAATGGACTGAAGGAGAGACTGCACTGAGCAGGGAAGATGAGGTTCACTGCATAGGGAACTGCCGCAGCTGCAGCTTTCATCTTCAGGACTGCTGCTGCGTGATTTTGGAAGTCACCAAAGCCTGTAACCTTCATTGTCCGTACTGTTTTGCTTTTGGGGGAGAAAGCAGCCGTATGCCCGGAGCAGACGAGCTCAAGGCGTCAATAGTTAATAATACAAGTGAAAAATTGAAGGATCTGAATTAGTTTAAAATCTTAACATATAAGTAAATGTCTTCTACTTTGCTTTTCAGTT
>CAYUGP010000152.1:2038-3829 GCA_964444315.1 uncultured Oscillospiraceae bacterium
CAAGGCGTCAATAGACATCATAACGGAAAAAGGGGGCAGCCCTCTTCTGCAGCTGTCAGGAGGAGTACCTACGCTAAGGGATGATCTCCCGGAACTTGTCAGATACGGCAAAGAGAATGGCTGCAGCTATTTGCAGGTAAACACCAACGGTATAAGGATAGCGGAAGACGAGGCTTTCACAGAAGCTCTTGCAGATGCGGGCCTTGATATAGTATTCCTTCAGTTCGACGGGACAGACGATGACGTGTACAGGAAACTCCGCGGAAGAGAACTGCTCGATATAAAGAAAAAGGCCATAGAAAATTGCAGCAGGCACGGTCTGTCCGTGACTCTGGTGCCCACTGTAGTAAGGGGAATAAATGATGATAAGCTGGTCAGTATCGTGGATTTTGCCATAAGCTGTTTTCCTGCTGTCAGAGCGGTACACTTCCAGCCTGTGACCTATCTTGGCAGATATCCCCATGATGGACAAGACCGCATCACCCTGGACGAGCTAATGGAGACGCTGTGCATGCAGACAGGCATAGATCCTGTATCCCTGCTCCCTTCAAGGTGCGACCATGCTCTTTGTGAGTTCCACGGGACATATATCGTTAACAGGGAAGGAAAACTGATGCCCACCAGTAACAGAAAGTATTTCGCCAAGAAAAAAAGAAGCAGCGCTTCTGAAAACAGGGAATTCGTGGCGGGTCACTGGACGGGATCTTCGGAAGATCTCAGCAGGGAAGTATCGGAATCGATGGACTTCGATTCCTTCATATACAACATGACTCACCGGAGCATGACCATATCGGCAATGGCATTTCAGGATGCGATGGATCTGAATCTGGAAAGAATGGCCAGGTGCAGCCTTCTCGTATATGAAGACGGGAAACTGATACCTTTCTGCGGAAAATATCTCACGCCCATGGAAGAATCTGAGAAATAAAAAAGGCGCGCTGCGGCGCGCCTTTAGTTACGACTTCTTGAATATCATCGCTACGTAGCTGATTTTTTTCGGATCGTATTTTACGGAGCAGTCAAGCACGGACGAACCTGTGGCTTCCTGCTCTTTTTTGATGCGTTCCTCCAGGCTTCCGTATTCCATTATGGTCTCCGACATATATGAGATGAGTTCTTCTCTGCAGTCTTTTTCATAAACCGATACAAGCCCCAGGTACTGAACGTACGAGCGAAGAGCTTCCTTGTCTATGAGACCGTTTTTGCATATTACAGAAGTCTGTGCGTCATAGGGGAGCGACGGTCTGAACGCATACTGGAGGTCTCCGGGATCTCTTTCGCAGAGCCCGCTTATTATCATGAAGCCTCCTGTTTTCAGGACCCTTTTCCATTCGCAGACAGCACTTTTTGGATCAGGAAGAAGGGTGAGCATGCATTCGCTGAGTATTCCGTCAAAGTATTCTTCGTTATACGGCAGATAGCTTGCATCGCAGTATGCAAAGGAAATAGCGGGATGCAGCTCTTTAGCCTTCTCTATGGACCCTGAGCTGCTGTCTATTCCGAATGCTTCTATGCCGAATTCCTCCTTGAGAGCAGCAAGACTGGTCCCTATGCCGCATCCTGCATCGAGGATCTTTAAGGGTTTTTCCTCGGGGATCCGGCGTTTTTCTGTCATGAGCGTCACTCTCTTGTCTCTGAATGCCGCGGTACTGTCCATGGCAGTCCGGAATATGTTTTTCGTGAGCTCTGTCCCGCCGGGATGCAGGCTCAGATCTTTTGTATCAGTATTCATACTATACCTCCCAAATACCCATTTGGTCATATATCAGCTGCTTACATCTACAGTATACC
>CAYUGP010000153.1:0-3826 GCA_964444315.1 uncultured Oscillospiraceae bacterium
GTTTATCATGACCATTTTGTCAGTATAAATCAGATTGAATATATATAAACAAGACAGGAAGAAAAGATGATGAGTCAAAGAAAGTTCAGTCACAACAGTTTTTTAAAACGCGTTTTTGCATTGCTTTTAGCAGCAGTCATGCTCTTTGGCTATATTCAGATTCCCGCAGCTTTTGCGGAAACTGATTATGCAGAAGACATAGAAGGAGTCAGCATATCTGTATCCTTTAGAGACGGTGCAGAAAAGAACGCAGCCGGTGACTATGTATGGACCACAAAGAGTTCCAATGCAGATCATGAGTTTATCTACAGGATCACATATGCATTCTCGGGAGAGAAGGCCATTCCTGTTGATTCCGTGGAGATGAGGATCCCCGCATCGATACTCAAGGATTTGAACGGAAACAAAGCCGATTATTTCAAGATGTCTATTCCAAAGGACGATGATCCCAATCTTACGCCGAAGAATACGTGGGTATACAAGATCGAAAATACGGAGGACGGAGAATTCATCGTCGTATATAACCGTTTTGAAATATCGACCGCAGAACAGGGGTATTTCGAAGTTTCATATGTGACAAAATATAAGACCTATGTTCTTCCCGACTATGCTCCCGGAGTGTCCGCCGAAGACAGTTTGACCGGGTATGCAAAGAACGGTTCCATGCCTATGGAGGCTTCGCTCTCATATCTTGGAAATGTGAAAGAATCTGTACAGGCTGAACCTGTGCATATCGACACGACGGCATATATAAAGTCGGCAGAGAAGACCATCGACAATGAATACAATGAATGGAATTCTGCCTGGGGCGATGAACCGGCAGATTCTGATGAGTACAGATACCTTGTTTGGAAGATCAGAAGCATAGTCGTCTCTACAGGCCAGGCTTACGACTTTTCCATTACAGACACTTTTGATGCCGGTGAAGTCGTTGGATACAAGATGGCAGGCCAAACTTCATTCACATCTGCTGAAAACGGCGGAGGTGTCGCCAGAGGCGAAACCGCTTCTTATCCCTACGGAAGATATGACTACGTCCTTACACGTTATCTTATCGATCCGTATGATGGCATAGACAGATATGAACTTACAAACGATATCGTATCGACCGTAACTCCTGCTCAGGGTTATGATCAGCCGACGCAGGCATCCGCTACAGGTAAATATATATATGAACAGCACGGTTTTGACGTTCCTCAAGGCTGGTTCTATGCGTATAAATTCGGATTTGATAACAAGGATCAGTATGTAAAAGGATCCAACCAGATCCTCAAGTATGACCTTGAGGATTTTGCTGAGCAGAATTTCGAAAACTATGACGGTTTCTATTTCTATACCTTCGTACACGGCTATCCGAATTCATTTACCGTTGAAGACGGACAGGATACACATATAAAAGAAAATTACTGGAAAGTCCCCGTGACATATACTCTGGAGGATCACGAGATCAGGCTCAAGTCTGTCGATAAGGAAGACTTTGAGTATGTGACCCTTACAAAAGAGGATTATGAGATCACGAGTTTTAAACTTGACATACTAGAGAACAGCCCCCATTTCAATGAACAAAAACAGAGTTTCTCCGCCATCCCGGCTATATATGAAGAAACGGATATAGTCTATATCTACGTTCAGGTCAACGACGAGGAAGAAGGTGGTGAGCCTGTATGGAATCTGGCTGCCATGTATAACCTGTATGACCTGAGCCTCAGCACGGAGAACGCTACTTACGTAGCGTCCCGTGAAGGAAAAACATATAACTTCATTAATACAGACAGCCAGATAATCACTGGTTTCAAAGTGCAGACTACCAATGCCAAGTATTATACAAAACTCGGCGGTTATCCCTACATTCGTCTCAAGAACACACAAAAAGTCCTTGACATAGCAAGGGATGCTATGTCCGAAGGAAATCAGCACAAGATAGTTCTTTCCAATAAATCGGACAGCAACGTCACGCGCAAAGGCGAACAGCTAGTCGCATTCACTAAATACGGATATGAGTATGCTCTCGGAATAACCCGTGAAGGGCAGATGAAAAAGAGTGTAGTATCCCATACGAATGACAGCGTAAACAAGCAGTACCGCGTCACATGGAAAGTGGAAGCTTCTGAATCATACAAGGACGGAGAAGGTGTGGTGAACTACATCCCTCAGAGCTCCGGTATTTTCTATGATCTGCTTCCTAAAAACGCCCTTTACAAAGAGGGTTCCGTAAAGGTCAAAGTCGGCAATACGGTCCTTGAAGACGGCCTTTACTCAGTTGAGCAGTTGCCCAACTATCGTAACACGGGCAGGACGCTCATTATCATAAGGGTAAGCGAGCATACTGACGACAAATATACTGTCGAGTTTACTTCGGTACATCCATGGGATACCATCAGCGGCTATTCTTCAGGACTTGATAACGATGCCCTCTATGAGACTGGAAATGAGGACATAGGCAAGGGAGAAGACAAGGATTCATGGGTCATTTCCCTTGACGGCGTTACCGAAGCCCAGGACGGCCAGAAGAAGTTCCTCCATGATTCGGAACACCACGATATTTCAGTCATTACATCCGCGTCTCTCGGACTTTTCAAGAAAGTCTGGGCTGAGGGCGACGACGATTACGGTTTTGAAACCACGGTCGCAACCTCCGGGTATTATGACTATATGATCCGCTTTGCCATTGCAGACGGTACTTCCCATTCCAAGGATATGATCCTCTTTGATTCCATTGAGAACTACATTCCCAAAGACGATCCTGACGGAGGCGACTGGGTGGGAACTCTTCAGTCCATAGATGTTTCTTCTGTCAGGTCTCTCGGGTGTGACCCTGTGATCTGGTACACTGAATCCGATTCATTCGATCCAGAAGAACTGAATGCTTCTTATGTATTCGAAGAGCATTCCGATGTGTGGAAAAAGGCAGAGGATTTCGGAGATCTTTCACTTGTGCGCGGCTTTGCAGTCGATATGAGAAAAGCCTCCGGCAGCGAAGAGGGATTCGAAATAGGCCCTGAAGATAATATCATCGTGCTCGTTCACATGAAGGCTCCGGACGGAGCTCCCGCAGAGCCTCTGGATCCTGTTGTTTACAACAGCATAGCCCTTTACAGCACAGTATATGACAAACTGGCGCCGGATCTTTCCGAGAGTGCCCTGATTTGGCATGAGTATACTATAGTTCACCTCCATGTATTCGGAGATCTCAGGATACGCAAGGTCGATGAGCAGGATCCGGAAAAGGCCATTAAAGGCATCAAGTTCCGCCTCACCGGCACATCCCGTTACGGAAAAGATTATGATGAGATAAGAACGACGGAGACCAACGGATATGCAAGTTTCCTGAATATTGAAGCCGGAAACTATGAGCTATCTGAGATAGAAGCCAATGATAACTATGTCCTGGATGGTGATCCCATAAGTGTGACTATAGACCTTGACGGAAACGTCACGATAGACGGAGCACAGATCGATCCCGAGACAGGTATCATCACTTCGCCCTATGAACACGTCTATTCATATGTAGACGGGATCTATTACATCACCAACACCCCAAGGGTCCACGGAGATCTGAATTTCATGAAGGTCGAAAAGCATGGTTCTTCTGCCATAACCGTACGCCTTGAAGGTGCAAGGTTCAGGCTTACCGGTACTTCCAACTACGGAACGAAGTATTCACTGGAAGCAGTGTCAGGAGATGACGGCATAGCGGAGTTCGAAAATATAGAATGGGGTACATATACTCTCACGGAGATCGAAGCTCCTGACGGGTATATAAAGGACGATACAGAATACACTGCAGAGATCCTTTCAAACGGACTGAGCAGGATCTCATATACAG
>CAYUGP010000154.1:0-3768 GCA_964444315.1 uncultured Oscillospiraceae bacterium
TCCACTATTTTCACAATAAGAAGGAGCTTTATCTCTTCCTCTGGGATACCTGCGCAATGATAACCGTTGAAGAGATGACAAAGAGCGGAGCTTACGAGCAGCATGACCTTTTCAGCAGCATGGACAGCGGCATGCAGGCAAAGCTGAGGCTCATGAGGAAGTATCCAGATATAGGGGTATTCGCCGTAAGAGCCTTCTACGAAAAAGACCCGGAGGTTTCTGCCGATATACAAAAGAGCATGGGTCAGTACCTTGCAGTCCATGCGGGAAAGAAACTCAGCGAAGTGGATCCCGAAGATTTCATACCGGGCATAGACCTTGAGATGATGTACAGGGAGATGTACCTTGCTTCGGAAGGCTGCCTGTGGGAATACCTGCAAAGGGGAAGCCTCGATACAGACGCCATGCAGAAGGAATTCGAACAGCTGGTTGAGTTCTGGAAGAAGGTCTACTTAAGAAGAGAAAGGAAGGATATATAAATGACGGAAAAGATATTCGGGACCGCCCTCGGAAACATACACTACTGGACCAATGTTTTCAAAGAAGGAAGAAAAAATCTCGTCTTCCTTCCCGGCCTTACGGCGGACCACAGGCTCTTCGACAAGCAGATCGAAGCTTTTGAAGAAGATTTCAACGTCTTCGTATGGGATGCTCCCGGACATGCTGCATCCCGTCCTTTCAGGCTGGACTTTACCCTCATGGACAAAGGGACCTGGCTTCATGACATACTGGAAAAGGAAGGCCTGAAGAGGCCCGTCCTAATAGGGCAGTCCATGGGAGGCTACGTATCCCAGTGCTTCATGGAGAAGTATAAAGGAGAGGCTTCGGGCTTCGTATCCATAGACTCGGCCCCTCTTAAGCGCTGCTACGTGACGGGCTTTGAGATCTGGGCCCTCCGAAGAACCGAGCCCATGTACAGGTCCTTCCCCTGGAAGAGCCTTAAGAAAATAGGAGCAAACGGCTGCGCCGTAAGCGAGTACGGAAGGTCCCTTATGAACAGCTTCCTTGAATGCTACGAAAAGGACGAGTACTGCAGACTCTCAGGCCACGGCATGAAGCTCCTTGCAGACGCCATGGCTGCAGACCTTCCTTACGTCATAGACTGCCCAGCCATACTCATCTGCGGAGAAAGGGATAACGCAGGCTCAGCCAAGGGCTACAACAAAAGGTGGAATAAAAAAGAGGGTCTTCCCCTCTTCTGGATAAAAGATGCCGGCCACAATTCCAATACGGATAAACCCGATGAAGTAAACGGCATCATCAGAGATTTCGTTTGTTCTCTTTAGGAGGAAATATGGATAAGACACTTTTTTCACAGGCCCTCGTAAAATTCTTTGCAGGATTGATCTTGGTCGGACTTCTTCTCTTCCTGCCCGCAGGCACTTTTGAATACAGGCAGGCATGGCTTCTCATGGGCATACTCTTCGTTCCCATGTTCATTGCAGGCCTTGTGATGATGAAGAAAAGCCCTGAGCTTCTCAAAAAAAGGCTGAGCGCAAAGGAAGAGCAGTCGGAGCAGAAGGAAGTCATAGCTTTGAGCGGTCTTATGTTCCTCGCGGCATTTATCACGGCAGGCCTTTCCTTCCGTTTCGGATGGCTGAGACTCCCCTTTGCCGTGAGCATCGCTGGAGCCGTCATCTTCCTCGTCTCCTATGCCCTTTATGCGGAAGTATTGAGAGAGAACGCATATCTTTCAAGGACCATTGAGGTACAGGAAGGCCAGAAGGTCGTGGACACGGGCCTTTACGGCATAGTCAGGCACCCCATGTATGCCGTCACCGTTTTTCTCTTCCTCTCCATGCCCCTGGTCCTCGGTTCTCTGATATCCTTCCTCATCATGCTCTTTTACATACCTATAATAGTCAAGAGGATAAAAAATGAAGAGGAAGTCCTGAAAGAAGGGCTTCCGGGATACAAAGAATATATGGGGAAAATAAAGTACAGGCTCGTCCCGTTTATATGGTAAAACTCAGCGCGATCTTTTTTACGCATTAGAAAACCCGGCTTTCCCAAGCCGGGTTTTATGGTCGAGGTGACTGGATTTGAACCAGCGGCCTTTGCGTCCCGAACGCAACGCTCTACCAAGCTGAGCCACACCTCGTAGCAAGTTTTTATTATATTTCCGCTTCCTGATGCTGTCAAGAAAAACATGTGCTGCGGCAAGGCATATTAAAAGGACCCGTATGGGTCCTTTGTTTCAGATCAGGAAGCTTATGACGAACAGGGCTATTCCCGCCGCCGTCAGAAGGCTGAACCTTTCATGCTTCTTCTTGGCATCCTCATAGGCTTCCATTTTCTTCACCTTGTCTTCCGGCTTGTCATACTGATACACCGTGTGTATGTCTCTGGTCTTGAAACGGAAGATATAGAAATCGGCGATCATGAGTACGACGCCTGCTATCATCAGTATAGTCTTTAACATAAACTTCTCCCGGCCTTAAAGTCCGAGCCCCATGTTTTTCTTGACTCTCTTGACGGTCCTTTCGGCTATCTCAGATGCTTTTTCCGCACCCTCTTTGAGAGCGTTTACAAGTTCCTGAGACTTTCTTATCTCCTCATACCTGGCTCTGATGGGATCGAGAGAGCTGTTCACAACTTCCACCAGGTCTTTCTTGAAGTCTCCGTATCCGTGTCCTTCGTATTCTTTCACGAGCTTGGCCACGCTCTTTCCGGAGAAGGCGCTGTAGATGTCGAGAAGATTGGAGATGCCCGGCTTTTCCTTGATGCTGTAGCGTATGACTCCTTCTGAATCCGTCGTTGCGCTCATGATGGCTTTCTTTACCTTGCTGGGTTCATCCAGAAGGCATATGCGGCTCTTATCGTTGGGGTTCGATTTGCTCATCTTGGAGGTTGGGTCGTCAAGAGACATGACCCTTGCCCCGGACTTCATGAAACGGCCTTCCGGCACGACGAAGGTCTTTCCGTATCTGCCGTTGACCCTTATGGCTATATCCCTTGCCAGCTCTATGTGCTGCTTCTGGTCGTTGCCGACCGGCACCACGTCCGTATCGTAAAGAAGTATATCTGATGCCATGAGAACCGGATAATCGAAAAGTCCCACGCTGGGATTCTCGCTCTTCTGTTTCTTCTGTTTGTACTGGGTCATGCGGGAAAGCTCTCCCATATATGTATTGCAGTTCAGTATCCATCCGAGCTCCGCGTGCTGCTTTACGTCCGACTGCACGAATACGATGCTCTTCTTCGGATCCACGCCGATGGCCATGTAGAGGGCTGCGACGTCGAGTATGTGCTGCCTTAGTTCCTTGGGATCCTGGGGCACGGTGATGGCGTGCATATCAACTATGCAGTATATGCACTCGCTTCCGTCCTGAAGATCCACGAACTGCCTGAGAGCCCCCAGATAGTTCCCTATATGTATGTTTCCCGTAGGCTGTACGCCTGAAAAAACTCTGCTCATGATGCTTCCTTTCAATAAATGGTTTTCCTCCGTATTAAGTTATCTGCCGCATACGAAGTCTCAGATCATACTCATCTGATCTCCGTCATCCTTTTTCCTGTCAGTTTTCGGTGAAGGCGCATCCTCTGTATTATCCACATCGTCTCTCGGACCCTTGGCCATGGCGACTATTTCAGAACCTTCCTCGACCTTCATGATCTTGACGCCCTGGGTGGTCCTGCCGAGCTTCGATACCTCGTTAGCCCTGATCCTTATGATGATGCCGTCGGAATTGATGAGGAAGACCTCATCATCGTCGGCTACCACCATGGCGCCTACCAGTTCTCCCGTCTTGTCGAACTTGCTCTTGT
>CAYUGP010000155.1:0-3741 GCA_964444315.1 uncultured Oscillospiraceae bacterium
CCGAACGGCACGTACGGTGGTGTGAGAGGGGGATTAATTTCCCCCTACTCGATTTCCTTTAGATCTCTGCTATGAACAGCTCCAGACCCAGCCTGCCGTCCATATTTCCGGACTTCATGTTCTTTTCAATCTCGAAGGCTCTGTTCAGGGTCCTTCTGAGTTCCGAAGATCTCTTTCCTCTGCACGATGCCATGGCTTTTCTGTAACGGTATTCATTGACGCCCATGGCTTTCACTATATCATAGCTGCTCTGTCCTTCTTCCGCTCTTTCGGTCCCTTCTACCATGATCTCTATCTGTGATATGAGAAGTCCGAGAAAGCTCAGCACTACACCCATTTCTTTTGAAGGGATCTGGCTGTCGATGCTCGCATGGAGTATTTCCAGAGCTTTGCCCTTATCTCCGCTGAATGCGCTGTCAAGCAGTTTGAAAGAATTGACCTCGTCCTGCCCCTGGACGGCATCGAGCATGTCCATGAGTTTTAATTCTTCCTTGTCATACAGGGAGAATATGAGCTTCAGGTCGTTCTCAAGGTTAAATAGTGTATAGTCTCTTTCCGTGTCTCCGTAGCCGCAGATCTTTGCGAAATTGACCATGTCCGTCCTGCTTGCAGTTTTGCCTGCGGCGGAGAATCTCTTTGCCATCCATCCGCCCAAGGTCCCGTCGTCCAGAGAAGTGAAATCATATATTATCCCTGATTTTGAGATGGCTTTGTAAATGGCTTTCGTCTTGTTCGGTTTTTTGGAAGTGAAGACAAGCATGGTGCTGTCCGGTATGGAGGGAAGGTAATCGATGAGGCTCTGCACCTCGGCTGCGCTCATATCTCTCGGCGCCTGGGCGCTGAAAATATCAGGATCTTCTACGATGACAAGTTTTCTCGTAGACATCATGGGTGGAGTGTCGCAGGCCAGTATTATCGAACTGAGGTCTATGGCTTCTTCTGAGAAAACGCTGCAGTCAAGGGATGCAGTGACCGGATTCAGCAGGCCTTGCTTCAGGTAGTCTTTGGACCAGTCGACAAGAAAGTCCTCCTTGCCGCACAGAAGTATGAGCCTTGGGAATATTCCGCTGGCTGACCCTGCCTGCATGGTTTTGACTATGGTCCTTGAGGGGTGTTCTGTTGCGGCGTTCTTTGAATATGCCATACCTTGTCCTTTGCTGCGTTGATAAAGCAGAATTCCTGCCTGCCGGAACGATACAGACTGATCGCTCCGCAGCTGTCCGTCCTACCGTATATTATACCGCAGGAATCGAGAAGTTCAATCACTCTGGGAGAGGGGTGCCCGTAGTTATTGCCCGCTCCCACGGAGATCACGGCAAAAGACGGATCTGTACTTTTTATGAATTCTTCACCTGTGGAGCCGGCGCTCCCGTGGTGTGCGATCTTAAGCACATCGCACTTAAGTTCCGGGTACGCCTGAAGCAGATAATTTTCTCTGTAGATATCGGCATCGGACATGAAGAGGAATCTGCAGCCTTCTATTTCCAGGGAAGCGACGATGCAGCTGTCGTTTTCGTCTTTTTGCAGATTTCCGTAAACGTCCTTGTTCGTTATGATTTTTTCTATTTCAAATATCTCATTAAGTTCGTAGATGCCTTTGCAGTGATCCGTGTCTTCATGGGTCACTATGGCCATATCTATCTTTTTGATGCCGTTCTTAAGGAGATAGGGTTTAAGAGTGTTTTCTCCGACGTTCGTGAACATGGATCCTCCGCCGTCTATAAGTATATCTTTGCCTCCGTAGTGGATGTGAACACTGTCTCCCTGTCCGACGTCGAGGAATGTGATCTTAGGCGTTCCGTAGTCCCATGGGAATATGCTGTTTTGCATTCTGAGCCCGAATGGCAGGACGATGCCTAAAGCAAGAAGGAAGGTCTCAATGATCGCAAGCCTTCGGTAAAGTTTTTTGCGGTGCAATATATATCTCGTTTCAGAGCAAATGAGAAAGAGAAGGATATAGTAAAGGATCAGCAGCCCCGGGGGAGGGGAAACGGCGGAAGCGTCTGAAGCAAGGGCTGATCCGAGAAAGTTGATCTTTTCCAGGAGTCCGCAAAACAGTTTCAGTATACTCGCATCGATGTATGCAGCATATTCTGCAAGGGCAGTGGGGAGCAGAGATGAAAGAACAAAGCCGGCAAGTCCTGCAGGAACTATGACTCCGGCTGAGGCTATGGCCAGGGGATTGAGCAAAAGGCTTACGGGCGTGAAGAAGTTGAAATGAAAAGCGCAAAGAGGAGCTGTTCCTGCGAATGCCGCAAGGCCCGGAGCCAGGGCATTGCCGGCCTTGTAAATGAGGTCGCTTTTCAGAGAATCTGCAAGGAGAGATATCTTCTGCTTGAGCCAGGGGTATACGGCAGCCATGGTATATGCCGCGGTAAAACTGAGCTGCATACCGCTGTCGAAAATAAGATACGGATCTATGAGTATCATGGAAGCTGCTATGAGCGTGATCGCGGACAGACTGTCATATCTTCTGTATGCAGCGAAGGCTATGATCTTGAGTATGATCATAGCCGAAGCTCTGATCGAGGAAAGGGAAAAGTTAGAAAGGCAGACGTAGAGAAGTATCAGTACAGAACTCAGAATATCTATCGATCTGCTTCTTTTCTTTCCGAAGAGTTTTCTTACGAGGTCGTAAGTCATGTTTACATGCAGACCTGAAACTGCAAGTATATGAGCTATGCCGCTTGACTGAAAGGCGGTATAGAAGTCATCGTCCATATACGATGTCTCACCGAAAAGTATACCGGCAGTCATACCGAAAGAGTGTTCGTCCAGATGATCCTTTGTTTTTTCATAAAAAGATGCTTTGCATGTGCTTACCGCATGTCTGACTGGATAGATGACCTCGTATGCCTTTATCTTGTATTTGTTTGTCGTTAGTATCGTATAGATACCTTTTCCTTTCAGGTATCTGCGGTAATCGAAGCAGCCCGGGTTCCTCCTGCCGTCAGGCAGCGAGACTGCGCCTGATACAGTGACTTTTCTGCCGACGAAATCGTATGCAGCAAAGGGATTTTCCGTGTCAGGGTTTCCGACTTTAACGAGGACTTTTTCCCTGCCGGCCTTGACGGTGAAAGCCGTATAGTATTCTTTGACTTTCACCTCGGTCACGACTCCTTCGATCCTTACGACTTTGCCGTCGTCTTTTGCCAGAACGCTTGGCGAAACATCAAAAAAGAAGGTCCTGATGACCGCAAGGGCAACGGAGATTATAAGCAATAAAAAGGCGGGCCTTCTGATGATTATCCTCCAACCCGTCCGATATCATTGTATTAAAAATGTTAAATAATGTCAACTATTTCCAGTCTTTAAGCACCATAAGGGAGTTGATGAATCTGGCTACTTCCTTCACGTTATCGGTATAGAAACGGCGTATGATGTCCTCTTTGTACAGGGTTATGAAGCTGTTCTCATAATCTCCAGACACACCGGGAAGCAAGGGCAGGGCAATATCAATGTGCGCGAAGCGCATCGAAGTCGTCTCCATAGATATAGTTCGAGAGGAACGACTTGGAGAACGTATCGTTTGCTTTTGTATAGCAGGACCTCGGCACCCTCCCAACAATGTTGGCCCCCTCCTGTTTCAGTTCCATGAATACACACTTGATGGAGTTGTCGATGAACGCCTGAAGCTGGCATGTCATGGTGCGCACGTTCCCATTCGTAACATATCTCACCCAGAACGGATACATCATCTGCGGATTGGAAAGACTTACGCCATATCCCGCGCCCCAGGTC
>CAYUGP010000156.1:0-3703 GCA_964444315.1 uncultured Oscillospiraceae bacterium
TATCTGTGCATTCCTCCGCTTCTTCCAAAGTCTCACAAATAGGAAATTGAGTAAAAGTTCTGATCCTCCGCCGCTCTCGCCCTTTGATACGGTGATATTGACGGCGTTTCCACGCCTTAAGGTGGTACCTGCAACGGGATTGGTGGATATGACCTTGCCGGCCTTTACTGTGTCGCTGTATACTTCGCTGACGGAACCGACGGTCAGGCCGTAGCTTTCGATCTTAGCCTTGGCTTCTGCCAGATCCATGTTGCGGACCTCAGGTACGTTGGTACCGGGGTTCTTCCTGGAAATGTTGACCTTGATCGTTGTGCCGGGCCTTACGACGGAATCGCCTGAAGGCGACTGGCTCAGCACAGTTCCTTCGTTATAGCTGTCATTGACAAGCTCGGAGTCTATGGAAATGACAAGGCCCATGCCCTCTATGAGCTCCTTGGCTTCGTCATAGCTCATCTGATAAAGATTGGGCACGGTTATGGTCTTGTATCTGTTTCTTATCTGCTCTGCGGCAAAGTCAAGAAGGCCCCAAAGGGTCGGTATGAGCGCGATTATGAGAGCCACCGTTATGGACAGGCTCTTTATCTTTATTTTCGGTGCGGGCTTGCCACTTTCTTCCTCTTCTTCCGGTTCTGGCACAGCCCTTTCAGGCTCTTCCGGCTGCCTTATGGGCTCGTATTTCACCAGCTTCGAATACTTGACAAGGTTCAGGGCGATGATCATATCGTCCGCTGAATTGAATCTGTTGTCAGGATTCTTATCCGTAGCCTTGAGGATTATATCCTCAAGATCCTGAGGCATGTCGAAAGCATACTTCGAGGGAGGGATCATGGGCTCGTTCATGTGCTTGACGGCAACTTCAACGGCGCTTTCCCCGTCAAAGGGCACCCTGCCTGTTATCATCTCGTACATCACTATGCCGAGGCTGTAGATGTCCGTGCGTCCGTCTACGGGTATGCCCCTGGCCTGTTCAGGCGAGAAGTAGTGTATGGATCCCATGACGGCTTCCTTTTCATCTCCGGAGGCTTCGGGATTTGCCCTCTTGGCGATACCGAAGTCCGTAAGCTTTGCCACTCCGTCATAGGTGACCATTATATTATGCGGCTTTATATCCCTGTGTATGAGCAGATTGCCGTGGGCCGTCCTTAAAGCCGATGCTATCTGCTTTCCGTAGGAGACTACTGTATGGGCGTCGAGCTTTCCTTCCCTTTCTATGATCTCAGAAAGGGTCTCTCCCTCCACAAGCTCCATCACTATGTAGTGGATGTTTCCCTCCTGGCCCACGTCGTAGACCTGGACTATGTTGGGATCCACTATGCCGGCTACCAGCTGTGACTCCCTGAGGAAACTCTCTATGAAGCTCTCATCCTGGGTATACTCGGGGCGGAGTATTTTGATTGCGACAAAACGGCCGAGGCTCCGGTCCTTTGCCTTGAAGACAACGGCCATACCGCCTTCGCCTATCTTTTCGAGCAATTCATATCTGCCTGCAAGAATTCTGCTTCCCATAAGTGTCCTCTACTGTATCCTTATGCAGACCACGGATATATTGTCCTTGCCGCCTGCCTCGTTTGCCGCCGCGACCAGCTGGGTAGCCAGGTCGTGCATGGTATCTGCATCAGTGCAAAGGGCTGCGATAGCCTCGTCCGGGATTTCTCCGTGAAGTCCGTCCGTGCAGAGTATGACCGTATCTTTGGGGAAAAGATCCAAGGAGAAGAAATCGGGATGTACGCTCACATCGCCTCCTATGGCTCTCGTGATCATGTTCCTGTCCGCTCTCTTTTCAGCCTCTTCCTTGGAGATGTGTCCTTCTCTTATCATGGTCTGGACAAAGGAATGGTCTTCAGTTATCTGATAAGCCTTTCCGTCGCGGATGAGATAGGCTCTGCTGTCTCCCACGTTGACGAAATATGCGGTGTTTTCCCTGATATAGCAAAGGAGAGCCGTTGTGGCCATGCCCAGGTTTCCGGGTTCGCTTACGGATTTATCGTGGACCAGGGTGTTGGCGCCTGAAAAGAGGCTCCTAAAGTACTCTTTGAGATCTCCTTCTGTCTTGGCTTCTTCAATGGGATTGAGACATACGAACTGGGCCATATATCCTACGGTCATACGGCTTGCCAGTTCTCCGGAGTTCTGTCCTCCAACTCCGTCGGCAACTATGAATATCTTTTTGTCTGGAATGACGAAGAGAGAATCCTCGTTGTCGTTTCTCTTCCTGCCTTTGTCTGTCTTAAAACCTACGGTAATCAATTGGATCTCCTTTGTATGAGGCAGATAAAGAAGCCGTCATGGCCTCCTGCCTTAGTTATGAGCTGCCTTGCCCCTATGACCCTGTAATCCCTGCCTTCCTCATAGGAACTGCCGAGAGCAAATGAGTTTATCAGGCTGCAGCTTTTTACAACATCTTCGTTTTCTTCCGGATTTACGGTACATGTGCTGTAAAGCACGTATCCGCCCGGTTTTACATATCTTAGAGCATTCTCAAGTATTTTCCCCTGGACATCTATATGGCTTAAGGGACGGTACTTGATCTCAGGATGCTCTCTTAAAGTCCCAAGCCCTGAGCAAGGCACGTCGGCGATCACAAAGTCTGCTACAGAATCTAGTTCTTTGCAGTATACGGATGAATCTCCGGCTCTGGCCTCGATGATATCTATTCCAAGCCTTGAAGCTTCTTTTTCTATGAGCTTTACCCTGTGCTCGTAAAGGTCGAAGGCAAGTATCCTGCCCTCACCTTTCATGCGCTCTGCTATGGCGCAGCTTTTACCTCCGGGCGCTGCACATAGGTCTATGACGGTGCTGCCGGGCTTTGGATCCAGTATCCTCACGGCATACTGCGAGGATTCGCCCTGCACCGAGAAAAGCCCCTCTTTATACAATCCGGTATCAAGAAGCCCGCTGCCCTTGACGTAGAGGCAGCTGTCCGTAAGACCCTCAGGGCTTTCCGCTGCTTCGAAACCCATTTTTTCAAGTTCTTTTTTAAGAGCCTCTCTGCCGGTTTTCAGGCTGTTCACCCTGATGGACAGAGGCGCAGGCCCGTTGCTTGCAAAGAGCATTTCACCGGCTCTTTCAAAGCCGTACTCTTTTATCCAGAGCTTTGCTATATCCCTATGTACCGAATACCTGACCTCAAAGTAACCATCTTCGTTTTTGCCGGGATAAAGAAGAGTGCTTCCGCTCCTCTGGAAGTTTCTAAGGACCGCGTTTATGAATTTTTCAGAACCCTTCTTAAAGCTCCTGGCAAGCTCCACTGTCTCGTTTATGGCGGCGTGATCCTTTACGCCGTCCATGAGAGCCAGCTGGTAAAAGCCCATCCTAAGCCATATGCGCTCAGATGAGCCGGGGCTTTTCTTCAAAAACTTATCTATGTTCCAGTCGAGGAGAGTCCTGTTCCTCAGGACGCCGTACACCAGTTCACGGACAAAAGCGGGAGAATCGGCTCCTTCCTTTTTGATGAGCCTGTCTGCCGCAAGGTTTGCCCACTCTCCGTTTTTCTCCACTTCTTTGAGTATGAGATAGGCTGTACGTCTGTCCTTTTCCAAATGCGCTCTCCTACTTAATCCTCAAATGTATATTATACTCCGAGCATGCTTCCCTTTTCAATTCTGTTGCCCAAAAGATAGGCGGAAGCATCCATCATCTTCTTGCCCGGAGCCTGAAGTTTCTTTATGTTTACTGAGCCTTTACTGCAGGCTACCTTGATACC
>CAYUGP010000157.1:0-257 GCA_964444315.1 uncultured Oscillospiraceae bacterium
CTTATAGAATGGATACGCTCGGACTATGAGCTGTCGGAAAGCGAACTCTGCAGTCTGCTGTACGGACTGTGCGAAGGCAGTATTTCGGGCTTTGCCAGAAGCGTATGACAGAGCTTGGAGGGTTCCGTCCACAGCTCAGTTTTGTAACTGCAGAGCCGAGACAATGCCGATGCGGCATCTACCTTCGATCGATCTTTTATCATCCTGTTGTAACGTCCGCCGGGAAAAATGCGAATAGTATAGTGAAAGGCTTTTCA
>CAYUGP010000157.1:267-1370 GCA_964444315.1 uncultured Oscillospiraceae bacterium
GGTCTGCTCTCTGGGCTTTACCGTTACCGCAGTCCTGCTGCTGTTCAACAGAAACATAAAAGAACTGTGAGCTGTCAGTTTAAAATACAAGATCAGGGTTCGTCCACAGATCGGTTTGTTCCACCACTACGCGGGACGTTGCTTGATATTTCAAAGCGCGTCCCGTTTATTTGTATCAAAAAAGACACTACTTTTGATCAACTAGTTAGATGTTGAAAGATCTAATCCAAACAAATTGCCAATATTTCAACATTCTGCTGTAACGTTCACCGGAAAGAATGCGAATAATATAGTGAAAGGCTTTTCAAAATGAACACTATAGATGACGACAAGATAATAGAACTTTTCTGGGAACGTTCGGAGGATGCGATCCGGGAAACAGAAGGCAAATACGGCAGATATATGATGTCTGTTGCTTCCAATATCCTCACGGATGAACAGGACCGCCGGGAATGCATAAGCGATGCGCTTCTGGCTGCATGGAACGCTATCCCTCCCGCAAAGCCGCCTGTGCTGAAGCTGTATCTTGCAAAGATAACGCGAAACCTTGCGGTAAACAAATGGCGAAGACTGTCAGCAGAAAAGCGAAGAGGCGGACAGACCGCAGCGGTCTTTGATGAACTGGCAGAACTGCCTGATGAAAAAGACACAGCACAGGAAGTCGCAGACAGTATGGCTTTGGCGCAAGCCCTCAGCAGTTTTCTGCGCGCATCAGGAAAAATAAAGCGGGCTGTATTCATCAAGCGCTACTGGCTGTTCATGCCCATAAAAGAAATCGCTCGGAGCACAGGCCTGTCGGAAAGCAACGTCAAGGTAATGCTTCACCGTATGCGCAGCGAACTCAGAAAGCGTTTGGCAAAGGAAGGGTTTGAATTATGATAGAAAACAGGATCATTGATGCCATGAATTACATAGATGAAGATCTGCTGGAGGAGACCCTGTCTGATAAGACAGATTCCGAAACCGCAGCATATACTGATCACCGCTGGCCCAGACGCCGCAAAATAGCCGCAGTGATCGCCGCTGCGCTCATCCTCATGGTCACAGCCGGATTTGCTTCCGGTATCCTGACCGCACCCGTCAATATTTTCAACACCGGAAAA
>CAYUGP010000157.1:1470-3649 GCA_964444315.1 uncultured Oscillospiraceae bacterium
ACAGCCAGGAATCAGCCCTGGATTACATAGGCTGCAGATATTTCGAAAAAATGTATTTCCCCTATGAAAAATGCCTTGCAACCGTTTCCTATTCTGCAGTTCTTAAAGAGAACGAACCCGTCAGCAGATCAAAGCTGGAATGCAGATATATGGCTGAAAGCATCGACGAAAAGATATGCGTCAGAGTCGATATCGGTACAGAGCTCAGCCCTATGTATTTCGATGACGGAACATACGCATTGGAGCTGATCAGGACTCCCAGCGGATTCAACGGAGGAAAGGCATACAAGACGGGCCTTAGGGACGGATGGGTCTACAGCCGTATCTATGAAGAAGAAGGCAAGCCTGATGTCTACGAAACAGAAGGCTTCATCGTAAAGAACCAGCTTATCTACAGGATACAGATCTCATGCGGCTGGGAATACCGGGACGAAGCAGAAACGATATTCGACAACTGGGTCGCAAGCTTTTAGATAACTGATAAGAGACAAGCTTTTCAGCATGAAGAGGGCTGTACACTTACACAGCTCTCTTCATCTCATTTGTTCACCCTTCGAAAACTATTTTTATTATCTTCATTTTTACGAGACTGTCGCAGAAACGGATCATCAGCTTATGGAAAGTACCGACACTGCCGTAGATATCCCTGTATCCCCGCATGTAACTTTTTGCTGTTACGGAAGCAAAACGGCCGCTCCATCCGGCAAGTTCCGCCTCATCTTCCAAGGAGAAAAAAGCACTGACGTCGCTTATGCCCGCTTCTTTAAGCCATGTTTTGCGCATGAGATCTGCACCTCTTTTGTTGCAGGAATCAAAAACAAGCACGCTTCCCGGGAAACGCTCCGCCATGCTGCAAAACAGCGTCTTCACTTCTTCTGTTTTGAAATAGTAGAAAACGCCTGCGGCAAAGAAGACCGCGCCGTCTTTGGCGTCGATACTGTCCATCCAGGAAAGATCGTTAAGATCGCCGGCGAGATTTGATTCTCTTTCTCCCGCCGGAAGGAGCTCGCTGCGGACTTCTATCACGTCCGGGAAGTCTATGTTATATCCTCTGCACTCTCCGTTGTCTACCTTTGAAAAGGTATCATCCAGGCCGCAGCCAAGGTTTACCACTGCAGCTTTCGGATGATCCCTAAGATACTCCTCCGCCTCGCAGCGAAGGTCATATTGGCGCTGCGCCACTTCAAGGGCTCCGAAAAGGCCTGCAGCTGATTCCATTTTCCTTCGTTTGTCTTCAAAATCATAATCAAGGCTGTCGCAGATCCTCTTCGCTTCAGGATCTGAAAAGAGCTCCGGAAATCGTTCTGAGCATACCAGCCTTCCGAAAAGGGGTATGACCAGCGTCTCCTGTACCGTGTTTTTTTCTATCTTGTATTTCATACCATTACCCCTTTCTGATATATCCGCAGTCGCAGTACGGGCCGCCTGAAGCAAGCGTGTATTCCCTCACGAATTCCGACGTACCGCCAGCCTCGCTCATAGTGTAGTCCAGACGGCACATGGCAGGGACAAACTCTGAAAGTCCCTGCTCTTTCATTAAAGTGCATATGCCGCATTTTGAGAACCTCGCCTCATAGCCCTTGCGCCGTAAAAAAGCTCTTCTTCCCTAATTTTTATCACTTCCAGAGCCTCTTTGGGCGCTGAGGAAAACATCTTCTTTTCCTGAATGAAAGCCACTGCCGATATCAGCAGCAGCGTTATCGCAGCGCAGAAGACGACCGCCAAAAATACCGTTAAAAGCACTTTCCTCTCCTCCTACAGTTTCAGATGCAAGATCATGACCTGCTTTTTTCGCTCTGCTGTCTTCATGGAGATCCTTGTCACAAGGCTGAGCTTTTTTCCGAGCAGTTTCAGCGCATCCGGAAAGAAGGTTTTCTCTTCAAGCAGCACAGTCCCGCATTTCTTTGCAAAGTCCTCGCAGTCATCTAAACCGAAATACATCAGAGCATCCTTGTTACCGGTCCTCTTTATGAACCAGTTTGTGAAAACAAGACCGTCTTTGCTGGTGGCATCAAAGATCATTTCCGCCCCCGGAAAAGCTGATTTGCAGTTTTTTATAAAGCCGATGACTTCTTCCTCGTGGAAATACTGGAACACGCCGGAGATGACCAGGATCGTCGGCAGGGACCCGTCTATCTCAGAAACCCATTCCATCCTGAACATATCGCCGGGGATCGTT
>CAYUGP010000158.1:0-3633 GCA_964444315.1 uncultured Oscillospiraceae bacterium
AGCGCCTTGGACGGCTGCTTGGCTGATGATGTTGAGGTCCTTGATCTCGCCTTCTTCGATCTGGCTGCAGAGTTTTTCGAGGGAAATAGCAGACGACTTTGCCATGATGTCTGCACGGAGCTTTTCGGCTCTTCTTGCAGCGATCTCTCTTGCAGTCTTATCATCCCTTACCATGAAGAATTCATCGCCTGATTCGGGGACTTCAGTAAGTCCGGTGATCTCTACGGCTGTGGCAGGGCCAGCTTTCTTGAGGATAGTTCCCTTGTCGTTCTTCATGGTACGTACTCTGCCGCATGCCGTACCGGCAACTACGGCAGATCCTGCATGAAGAGTTCCGTTCATGACGAGAAGTGTTGCCACAGGACCGAGGTTCTTGTCGAGCCTTGCTTCGATTACCGTACCCTGAGCCATTCTGTTCGGGTTAGCCTTAAGTTCAAGCATCTCTGCCTGGAGAAGGATCATCTCAAGGAGCTGATCGATGTTTTGTCCGGTCTTTGCGGAAACAGGCACGCAGATGGTGCTGCCGCCCCATTCTTCTACAAGGACTCCGTTGTCTGCAAGGTCTTTTTTGACCAGATCAAGGTTGGCTCCGGGCTTATCTATCTTGTTTATAGCCACAATGATCGGAACTCCTGCAGCCTTTGCATGGCTTATGGACTCTATGGTCTGGGGTTTTACGGAATCATCTGCGGCAACTACGAGTACTGCGATATCAGTGATATGAGCTCCTCTTGCACGCATTGCCGTAAATGCTTCATGTCCCGGTGTATCAAGGAATACTATCCTCTTTCCGCCGTGAGATACTTCTGAAGCACCTATAGCCTGAGTGATTCCGCCCGCTTCGCCTGCAGTCACGTTTGTCTTTCTTATGGCGTCGAGTATGGATGTCTTACCGTGGTCTACGTGACCCATAACGGTGATGATAGGAGCTCTTGGAACGAGATCTGATTCTCTGTCTTCAGAGCGGTCTATTCCCTCTTCTTCTTCGACTTCTTCAACTTTCTTTACAGCTACTGTAACTCCAAGTTCCATGCCGAGAAGTATAGCTGTCTCTTCGTCGAGGTTCTGGTTGATGTTGGCCATTATGCCCATCTTCATCAGAGCCATGATAGCTGCCGATGTGGGTTTCTCGACCTGTTCACAGAATCCTGCAAGGGTGATCGGTACGTTGATGACTACGCCGCCGGTCTCCATTGCTTCCTTGACTTCTTCGGAGACCACTTCGACCTCTTCGACTTTGGTCTCTTTGTATTTACTGTGCTTGTTCTTATTCTTTTTGGAAAGATCGACAGGAGCATCATTGAACTTGCTTCCGAACTTATCGCGGTCTCCCTGGTTCTTTTTCTTGTCGTTCTTGTTCTTTGCTTTGCCGCCGTTCTGGCTTCCGCCTGAAGGAGCAGTGAAGGCAACGACTTTATCGCCCTTGGTAGTTCCGGTTACATTCTTTGTACGCGGGGCTGACGCATCGGGACCCTGTCCCTCTTTCTTCTTTCCTACATATTCCTTGGGTTTGCGTCCGTCAGAAGACTTTTTGGAGTCATACTTTTCTTTCTGAGCTTTTGCCTGTTTCCTGGCCTCAGCTGCAGCTGCTTTTCTCTTTGCTTCTTCTTCCGCTTCCTGTGCAGCCGTTCTCTTTATCTTGATCTTTATAGCCGGAACGAATTCTTCAACGTCAACAACAGGCTCTGCTTTCTTTTCTTCAGCTTTTTCTTCGCTACTTTCCTTCTTTTCGGGTTCAGTTTCAGCAACACTTTCTTCCTTTTTGCTCTTGGAAGATTTCTTTGTCTCCTTCTTCTCAGGTTCAGGAGCAGGTGTTTCTGAAGTTTTTATCTCTTCATTCTCAGAAGACTCATTCTTTTTCTCTTCTGCAGCTTCGGGTTTTACTTCTGTCTCTTCAGCCTTCTTGACGATCTTGATGCTTACCTTCTTTTCTTCGGCTGCTTTGACTTCCTCATTTACAACGGGAGTTTCGACTTCGGGAGCAGTCGTTTCCGCTGTTTTCACCTCGGGCTGAGGGGTATCGGATTTTTTCTGAGGAACTGCGCTTTTGGGCATAGCTTTGCCGACCGAACTGGATTTCGGCATTGCTTTTCCTGCCGGAGTGGAGCTTTTAGGTACAGCAACACCCACAGGACTCTTTCTTACCGTGCTCTGAGGAGCCGTCTGCGTTTCCTGTGTTTTCTTTGTCTGTGCCTGTTTGGCTTTTGCGGCTTTCAAAGCCTTTTCCTTCGCAGCTTTTTCCTTTTGTGCCTGAAGGATAGCTATGTCTACCTGCCTGATCTGTACTTTCGAGGCTTTACCGTTTTCGCCCGTAGTCTCTTTCTTTTCTGCTTTTACGATCTTAGTTTCATTATCTGTCATTAAAACACCTCCCGAGTGCCTCATTTGATATTTCTTTTTTCAATGCTCTTGAGAAAGCCTTTTTCTTAAGAGCTTTCTCTAAACATTTTTCATTGTCGCATAGGTAGCAGCCTCTTCCCGGCAATTTCTGCTCCCTGTCTATGACTGGTTCTCCGCCGTCGATCACTATCCTGAGCAGCTGATCCTTGTCAGTGCTCATGCCGCACCCTATACATTTTCTCTGCGGTGTCATATTATACCATCTCAGCAAGAATGAGTTCCCTGAGTGTTGCAACGGTTGCTTTATCCGGTACTTCAAGACCGAGCTGCATTGCTGTTTCGAGAAGTTCATCCTTCTTCATTTTCTTTACATCGGATGCCTTAAGCTCGACTTCTTCATATTCTTCTGAAGTATCTGTGTCTGCGGCAGCCGCCTTTTCTGCTTTTTCTTTCTCTTCCCATGCACTGTGGGATGTGATGTCTATTTTCCATCCGCAAAGTCTTGCTGCAAGTCTGACGTTCTGTCCTTCTTTGCCTATTGCAAGAGAAAGCTGATAATCCGGAACTACCACCATAGCTGATCTTTCTTCCTCATTGATGAGTACCATCTCAACTTTTGAAGGAGAAAGTGCAGCGCTTATCATCTTTCCGGGATCTTCTGAATAGTTGATTATATCGATCTTTTCTCCGCCGAGTTCGTCCACAACAGCCTGGACACGTGTACCGCGCGGACCGACACAAGATCCTATCGGATCTATGTTCTCATCGTATGTGCATACGGCGATCTTGGATCTGGAACCTGCTTCTCTTGCAACGCTCTTGATCTCGATGAGATCTTCCTGGAGTTCAGGTACTTCAAGCTGGAAGAGTCCTTTGACAAGTCCAGGATGAGTTCTTGAAAGAAATACCTGAGGGCCTTTTGTGGTGCGCTTTACATCCATTACGTAGACCTTGATCCTCTCATTTACCCTGAATCTCTCGCCTGGGATCTGTTCATTGGCGGAAAGTATACCTTCAGCTCTTCCCATGTTTACGAAAACAGTGTTATTGGAGATCCTCTGTACCACTCCGGTCACGACTTCACCGGTGCGTCCGATATAGTCGTCGTAGATCATTCCGCGCTCAGCCTCACGTATCCTCTGCACGACTACCTGCTTTGCAGTCTGGGCAGCGATACGTCCGAAATCCTGCGGAGTTACCTGGTACTCTATGACGTCGCCCAGTTCGTATTCAGGGTCTATCTCCTGAGCTTCTTCAAGGGAAGCCTGGCACAGTTCGTCTTCTACCACTTCT
>CAYUGP010000159.1:0-3631 GCA_964444315.1 uncultured Oscillospiraceae bacterium
ACGAGATCGCATCCGGCAACATGAGAGTTTACAAGGACGGCGAATACATTGAGCCCATGAAGCTTTCCGAGCTCTTCTTCGCATAATGGGCGGCTTCTTCGGAGCGGTATCCAGCCGCGATATATTATTAGATGTCTTTTTTGGTACTGACTACCACAGCCATCTCGGCACAGCAAGTGCCGGAATGGCTGTTTGGGATGCCGAAAAGGGTATCGAAAGACAGATACATAATATCAACAACACTCCGTTCAGAACGAAATTCGAAGGAGATCTTCCCGGTTTTTCCGGTACATGCGGAATAGGCTGCGTAAGCGATTCCGATCCTCAGCCTCTGGTGTTCCAGATGAGGAACAGGATGGTCTCTTTAGTGACGGTGGGCGTGATCAACAATGCCGATGAACTCGTCAAGACTCATTTTCTCGATCACGGAAGATACTTTACGACTTTGAGCAACGGAAAGATAAACGTTACAGATCTTGTCGCAGGACTTGTGAACGAGAAAGAGGATATAGTCGAAGGCATCAAATATGCCTGCGACATGATCGAAGGCTCCATGACCATGCTCATAATGACAGGCCCCGGCGAGATCATCGCATGCAGAGATAAAAAGGGCAGGCTTCCTGTACATGTAGGAAAAAGCGAAGATGGCTGCTGCGTTTCCTTCGAATCATTTGCATACAATAAACTCGGTTACGAGGACTATTACGAACTCGGACCCGGAGAAATAGTAAGCATCACGAAAGACGGATGCAGGACTCTTTCTCCCGCAGGGGAGGAAATGAAGATATGCGCCTTCCTTTGGGCGTATTACGGCTATCCGAACTCCAATTACGAGAACGTGAACGTCGAAGTGATGCGTTACAGGAACGGCGAGATAATGGCAAGAGATGAGGCAGCCAGGGGAACGCTTCCTGACGTAGACTGCGTCGCAGGGATACCTGACTCAGGCATTCCCCATGCCATAGGCTATGCCAATGCATCCAAAAAGCCTTTTGCAAGGCCTTTCATCAAATACACCCCAACCTGGTACAGATCCTTTATGCCTGCGAACCAGGGAATAAGGAACCAGATCGCCAGAATGAAGCAGATACCCATCCCCGAACTTATCGAAGGAAAGAAACTGCTCTTTGTGGACGATTCCATAGTGAGAGGAACTCAGTTGAGGGAAACGGTGGAATTCCTTTATACATCCGGGGCTAAGGAGGTCCATATGCGTTCAGCATGTCCTCCAATCATGTATTCCTGCAAGTTCCTCAATTTCTCAAGGAACGAATCCTCCATGGATCTTCTTGCAAGAAGAACGGTCCAGGCTCTGGAGGGCGATGAAGGACAGAAACATCTTGAAGAATACTCTGATCCCAATACAAAGAGAGGGAAATGCATGCTCGAGACCATATGCAAGGAGCTTGGTTTCGATTCACTCGGATATCAGACCATAGACGGACTTCTTGAAGCCATCGGGCTTGACAGAGATAAAGTATGCACATATTGCTGGACAGGAGAGGAATAGCAAATGGAAAAATCATATTCTGGCAGCTACGCTGCCGCCGGAGTAGACATAGAAGCCGGCTACGAAGGCGTTAAACTCATGAAAAAGTACGTCGAAAAGACCTTCTCCAAGGAAGTTCTTTCAGGCTTAGGCGGTTTCGGAGGTCTTTACAAGCCGGAACTGTCCGGGCTCAAAGAACCCGTGCTGGTTTCCGGTACCGACGGCGTAGGAACGAAACAGAGGATAGCGCAGCTTCTCGGTAAACACGATACTGTGGGGATCGACTGCGTGGCCATGTGCGTAAACGATGTCATATGCTGCGGAGCTAAGCCTCTTTTCTTCCTCGACTACATAGCCATAGGAAAGAACGAGGCTGAGAAGGTAGCTACTCTGGTATCAGGAGTCGCCGAAGGCTGTATCCAGGCTGGTTGCTCCCTCATAGGCGGAGAAACGGCGGAACATCCAGGAGTCATGAAAGCGGACGATTACGATCTGGCAGGCTTTTCAGTAGGTATAGTGGACAGAGATAAAATACTGGATCACGAAAAGATGGAAGAGGGCGACGTCATAATCGCTCTTCCTTCCAGCGGGCTCCATTCCAACGGATATTCCCTCGTAAGGAAGGTATTCGACGTGGAGAATGCGGATCTCGGGGAAAGACCGGAGGAACTTGGAGGCAAGACACTGGGCGAAGTCCTTCTGACTCCTACCAGGATATATGTAAAACCCGTTCTTGCCGCTTTGGAAAGAGCCAAAGTGCACGGTATAAGCCACATAACGGGAGGCGGATTCTATGAGAACGTTCCCAGATGCATACCTGACGGCCTCTGTGCAAAGATCGAAAAATCAAAGATAAATATCCCGGGGATATTCAGGCTCATCGAGAAGAGAGGAAATATTCCCGAGAGAGATATGTACAACACCTTCAATATGGGCGTGGGCATGGTCCTCATAGTATCTGTAGACAGCTACGGGGAAGCTATGAAAGCCCTGAAGGGAGAGGGCGTGGATGCCTATGTCATAGGCAGTATAGTAAAAGGCGAAGAAAAGGTGGTCTTATGCTAGATAAAGCGCGTGTAGCGGTACTTGTTTCAGGCGGCGGTACTAATCTCCAGGCTATCATAGATGCTGAAAAAAGCGGAATCATAAAGAGCGGAGAAGTGGTGTTGGTCGTATCCAATAACAAAGATGCCTACGCTCTTGAAAGAGCCAGAAACAATGAGATCGAGACGGCTGTGATCCTCAAATCGGATTACGGAAGCCGTGATGCCTTTTGTGATGCTCTGGGAGATTTCCTCGAAGAAAAGAAGATAGATCTCATCGTGCTCGCAGGCTTCATGTGCATCCTTACAAAAGGATTCACTGACCGCTTTACAGAAAGAATAATCAACGTACATCCTTCCCTCATACCATCCTTCTGCGGGGAAGGTTTTTACGGTCTGAAGGTCCATGAAGAGGCCCTCAAATACGGCGTGAAGGTCTCCGGAGCTACGGTGCATTTCGCAAACGAAGTGCCGGACGGCGGGAGGATCATTTTCCAGAAAGCCGTAGACGTTCTCGAGGGAGATACCCCGGAGATACTGCAGAAAAGGATAATGGAACAGGCGGAATGGATACTTCTTCCCAAAGCAGTGGAGAAGATATCGGCAGAAATAGTCGAGAAAAGGAGCTGAAAAAATGCAGGATTTAGTAGAACTCTTAAAAAACAACCCTTATCCGGGCAGAGGCATAGTGGTTGGGAACGACACGGTATATTACTGGATCATGGGAAGGTCTGAAAATAGCAGGAACAGAATATTCACCGTAACTGATGACGGTATCATGACAGAAGCTTACGATCCCTCCAAGATGAAAGATCCCAGCCTTATCATCTACCATCCCGTAAGGACCATGGGAGATAAACTCGTAGTGACCAACGGCGACCAGACGGATACTGTCGTAGAGATGGGAGATTTCAGAAAAGCTCTCATGACGAGAGAATATGAACCCGACGAACCGAATTTCACTTCAAGGATCTCGGCCATAATCAATGAGGACAAGAGTTTCGAACTCTCTCTTCTGAAATACAAAGACGGGACCTGCCTCAGGGAATTCTTTGCATATGAGTCATGTCCTGAAGGAAAGGGTTATTTCATCAGAACG
>CAYUGP010000160.1:0-3626 GCA_964444315.1 uncultured Oscillospiraceae bacterium
CCCGTATCTATATTTTTCTTTGCAAGTTCCTGATATGTACCGTCTTCCTGTCTGTCATACTGAGAAAATACATGATTCCAGAATTCCATATATCTGTCGCAGTCACATCCCGGTTTGCAGTCGGGTTTTCCGCAGCCGTATTCAGGTCCTCTGTCATAATATATTTCAGAACATGGTCCGCAGGGTCCGGTTCCTATTTCCCAGAAGTTATCATCCTTGCCTAGTCTGACAACATGAGAAGGGTCTATTCCTATATCTTTTGTCCAGATATCATAAGATTCATCATCGTCAATATAGATCGTAGCCCAGACTTTATCTACCGGAATAGCAAGCCATTTGTTTGATGTTATGAATTCCCAGCCCCATTCAAGAGATTCCTTTTTGAAGTAGTCTCCGAAGCTGAAGTTGCCGAGCATTTCAAAAAACGTACCGTGTCTTGCAGTATGTCCTACATTGTCTATATCATTGGTTCTGATGCATTTCTGGCAAGTCGTCATTCTGTGTTTAGGAGGTTCTTCTGCACCTGTAAAATACGGTTTCAGAGGAGCCATGCCGGCCGCGATCAGAAGAAGACTCTTATCATTCTGCGGTACAAGTGAATAACTTTCATGTCTAAGGCAGCCCTTGCTTTCCCAGAATGACAGAAACATTTCTCTTAATTCGTTTACGCCTTTGTATTCCATTTATTTTCACCTTTTGAAGTATCAACTTATATATTTTACAACCCTTAGGACTTCTTGTAAATGCAATAGCTTTTTGTATTTATGATAAAGGTTTTTTGCTTTTAAGCCTTGGATCGTCTTCATCAACGATCTCGATATTTTCCAGCTGAGCAATAAAACGCTTTCTGAAGTCTTCAAGAAACAATGCTCTGAGTTTAGCCTGTTCTTCTAATTCTTCTTCAGTAAGTCCTATAGTTTTCTTTTTATGAGCTAGTTCGTTGATCCTGTCTAATTGTTTTTTATCCATTAAAAAACCCCTTTACATACTCCGCTAATATACCATATTTCAGTATTATCTTCAAATGTGTAATATGAAATATGCAAAGAGCTTATTATTCAACTATAAGATCTATGTCGAGGTCTGCGCCTTTGACGGAACTCAAGTCATTCATCTTATAACCTTGAATATGAAATACTGCAGGATAAACACCCTTTTCTAGCTGACGATCTATTTTTATCTTTCTGATACCCTGTCCCGGTGGTATCAGATCTGATACATAAACTGTTTCATCAATACTTTTCATTATGATACTTACCCTGATGTAATATCTGTCTGCATTCTGCTCCGGATTTAAGTAATACAGTTCCGCCTCGGCGCTTTCCTCATTTATCTTGATCTCTTTGATCCCGTAAATAGATAATGTATCATCTTCCTCATCAATAAATTGATCAGAATATTCCAATTCTGTATTCTGTTCTTTTTCTGATATATTTTCTTTTATTTCTTTTTGTCTCAAACCTCCGGAAATGATCATAAGTATTATCAATATCAGGATGGCCATTACGGGCATCCCGTTATATTTCCCTTTTATATATTTAAATATATCTTTTATTTTACACATATCTTGTCTTTGTTAGCCTCGAATATTTTCTCCCCTATTCCCTTCACTTCCATAAGTTCTTCTATGGTTTCAAAATTACCGTAACTCTGGCGGTACTCTATTATTCTTGAAGCTATTGCAGGCCCTATCCTGTATAGTTTCTGAAGTTCTTCAGAACTTGCTGTATTGATATTGATCTTATCTGTCTTTTCTTCTATTTCAGGAGCAGTTTCTTCTCTTTCAATATCTTCATTTTCAATGTTTTCATTCATATCAATACTTCTGCTCTCAATGTGCTCAGTCTGCGCCGGAAGTGTATAGAAAACGATCTCATTTGTTTCTTTCTTTTCTTCAAAATATGTCCAGCTTTTCTGTATTATGAATACAGCAGCAATCATGAATATCAGTATTCTTTTGTATCTTTCAAAACTCTTTTTATCCATAACAAAAATGGTAATATCTGTATATGATATTACCATTTTATTTACGTATTTTCTAAAACTATTTATTTGTTGTTTTCAACAACTTTCGCTTTTCTTTTGTAAAGAACGGAACATATAACAGAAGTCAACGGAATGGTCAGGAGTATTGCCATGCTTCCGACTAAAGATTGAATAAGTTCTACTGCTACGCCTTCTCTGTTAAGCAATTCAAGCAGAGATGAGGAATATGTTATATTCAGAAGTGTCGAACAAAGAGCACTTCCTGCATATGCAAGGACAAGAGTATTAGCCATAGTTCCCATTACATCCCGTCCGATGCGTATTCCGCTCTTGTAAAGCTCTTTGAAGCTTAGCTCTGGATTTCTGTAATGGATCTCAGTCAAAGAAGATGCTATATCCATAGCGACATCCATTACTGCTCCGAGTGCTCCAATTACAGTCATAGCGAAAATCAGAGCCTTCAGATCTAAAGTTTTTCCGTTGCTGAGGTACTGAAGATAAACAGAATGCTCATCAATGATACCGCTCATGTGCATGACTTTAGATAAAATAACATTTGCCAGCGCTGCAACTATCACTCCGAATACACATCCGAGTGTAGTTGTTATAGACTTATTGCTTGGGCCGTTTGTAATCATCAATGTCATCACTATGGTGTATATACTTGTGATGACAGTCATCAGATAAATGTTGTATCCATTAAGAATCGCCGGAACGAAAAACAGGAATACGGACAATACAGTAAAGAGCAGCGAAACGATAGTGTTAAAGCCCTTGATACGCCCGAAAACGAGTATCAGAACAACGAAAAGTACCGCAAGGTAAACTATCTTGTCTATTCTGTAATAATCGCCGAAAACCCAGGAATCGGGAGTCTGAGAGTAGGCATTCTGATATATGGTCACTACATCTCCGACTTTTACTTCTTCATCCTGATAGGCTGAAAAACTGTCTATCTGCTGATATGCAAGTACGGTTTTCCCTTTGTTTTCGCCTTTAATTATCTGAGCATAGAAGATCTGAGTTTTAGATACATAATCAGTACCAGCGATAGAATTGTCTATCAATTCGCCCATTTCCGTGATCTTTGCAACAGCAATGGTGTCTTCGCCTTTGAAAAGATCAAGATCCTTGCTTACGGCTTTGTTGCCGAAATATAAAAATATAATGGAAACTATCACAGTAATAGACCATGCAATGACGTGATTGATCCTTTGTTTTCTTTTAGAACTTTTTTTATCTGCCATAATCGAATAAAGATATCATTCCTTGATCATTATTTGCGAATAGATCGAGCCTTGTTATCCGGACTTCGTCTTCCTGCAAACTCAAATTGTTGAATTCATATAAAGATCTGATCAGATTCATGGGATTCAGGCTCTCATTTGACAGTAAGTTCGAGATAATATTTATTATCATCATAATATGATTTCGATATTCCGAATATCATATTTTTGACTGATTTTTTAACATAAGTTTTTGTTTTTTTATCCCTTTTCAGAACTGTAATATCTTTCTGACTCAAGAAAGCATCAGTATCCAATGAATTGAATTCTTCTTTACTGCCTATTATACACACTTTATAAACAGCGGCTTCAGTTTTATTTGACATACTTACGGCTGAAGGATCCAGTTCTTTG
>CAYUGP010000161.1:0-3596 GCA_964444315.1 uncultured Oscillospiraceae bacterium
AAAGGGCAGAGACACTTTCATGCACAGGCGGGAATTCGACCCTTATGTATCAGATCCGTACCTTGCAGAAAACATACTGAACGGACTGGACTGAAAGTCCGTTCTTTCGATTTACATACTCTCCAAAAATGCTCAATCAGAAACTTCTTAAAATTGAAAGAGAAGATTCCTACAACAAGCTGAACAGGCTTGTTACCGGATTCAAGGCGTCTCATCCCGAAGTCAAAGTCATTTCTCTTGGGATAGGTGATGTTTCTTTTCCCGTGCCGGGCCCGGTAGTCGAGGCTATGAAAAAGGCCTGCGGCGACCTTGCGGACATGAAAACCTTTCAGGGATACGGGGCTTACTGGGGACTGGATTCACTCAGAAAGACCATAGCGTCCTGCGATTACGGAGATCTTGGCATAAGCTTTGAGGAAGTATATGTGGGGGACGGTACGAAGACCGACTGCACCGCAGTGCTCGAGCTTCTTGACAGCAGTGCAAAGGTCCTGACCGGAGACCCGACCTATCCGGTTTACAAAAACGGATCTCTTGCCATGGGAAGAGAGGTCTTCTTCGCGGAGTGCGATGAAGAGTTCAAAATGATAGTGCCAAAAGAGCGCTACGATGTCATATACATCTGTTCCCCCTGCAACCCGGTGGGAAACGCATATACAAGGACTGAACTTGAAAAGTGGATAGATTACGCCGGAAAGAACGGATCGTACATAGTATATGACAATGTGTACAGGGACTTTGCCGAAAGCCCTGACATTCCTCGCAGCATATATGAGCTTGAGGGCAGCAGGGAATGCTGCATAGAGATGCACTCCTTCTCGAAGAACGCGTCACTTTCAGGAGTCAGATGCTCATATTTCATACTTCCGAAGGAATTCGGGCAGGAGGTCCATGATCTGTGGAGAGAGAGGACCATCAACCGTTTCAACGGAGCGTCCTATGTGGCTCAGAAAGCCGCTGAGGCAAGCTACCTTCCAAATGCCAGGGAGATCATAAGCAGGAACATAAAGGCGTACAAGGAAAACGGTGTTCTTCTTAGGAACACACTGAAGAAAGCCGGCTTTGACGTCATAGGCGGAGTAGATGCTCCGTATCTTTGGGTTCGTACACCGGACGGCATGGAGTGCTGGGAAGCATTCGGATTCTTTCTTGAAAAACTCGGCCTTGTGACGGTGCCCGGAAGCATATTCGGCAGCGGCGGGAGATATCACTTAAGGATAAGCGCTCTCGGAAGCAGCGCAGACTGCAGGGAAGCCTGCAGGAGGATAGAGGAGTATTATGAAAAAGGTATTTAACATCCTCACCTTGGTCTGTTTCGCACTCGGGATCCTTATAGGGCTTTTCCGGGGGGACGGAAGCGGGATCTTTGCGCTCATAGGCAGCTGGTACATAAAGATACTCAAGCTGTTCATTTTCCCCGTAATTTTTACAAACATATCACTTACTGCATACAGGTCAGCGCACAGGAGAGACGGCATAGTACTGAGATCCGTACTTTGTTTCGTGATCATGTTCACCGCATCCTTTCTGATCTCATCAGCCATTGTGACAGCAATGGATCCTGCGGCGGCATATTCCGGTATGGACGGCAGCTGGGAAGGGAGCACCCTGAAGATAGGACTCATCCCGTTCCTTCTCAATCTGTTTCCGAAGAACCTTTCCGAGATCTTCATAAACCCGAAAGTCTTTGCGGTCATAATATTCGCCTGGCTTTTCGGCCGTATAGGTGCTGTGTTCGGAAAAGCTGAAGCGGTATTCGTATCCGTTGAAAAGATCAGGACTTCCGTTTCCAGGCTCCTTGAGTATTTCATGTATGTCACGCCGCTTGCAGTTCTGTGCCTCATGGCGGATACGGTCGGACGTTTCGGCCCTGATCTACTCAGGCTGGGTCTTTCCTACGTGCTAACTGCATACCTGTGCTCTCTTGCGGTCATGGTGCTGGTAATGATACTTCCGGTATGGCTGCTGACAGGCCTCAGCCCTTTGGAATATGTCAAAAAGCTGAGCGGTATATGGGTAATGACCGTAACGACCTGCAGCAGCGCAGCGGTGCTTCCGTATACGATAAAGCTGTGTAGGGAGGACCTCAAAGTTCCCGGGGAGATCACCGATGTGGTCGTTTCTCTGGGCTGCACCATAAACATGTGCGGAGGAGCGGTGGCGTTTTCTCTTCTGGGACTCTTCTGTACCAAGCTATACGGAATAGGCATGAGTTTCGGATTGTATGTCATGATGCTTTTTGCAGCCCTTCTCATAAACATGGCAGCTCCCGGCATCCCGGGAGGAGGCATAGTCGTGGGAGCGAGTTTTCTGACCATGTTCGGTATACCTCTTGGATTCATCGGTCTTTACGGAGGTATATACAAATTGCTCGACATGAGCTATACTACGCTAAACGTTACCGGTGATATATCGGCTGATCTAATACTTCAAAAGTACCTTTCGGGCAAACCGGGGAGGACCGAATCATGAAGCTTATAATTCCTGAAAACTACAAAGCGAAGCTGGATTCCTACGACACTCAGAAAGCCATTAGCAAGATACACCAGATCTTTGAGGAAAAACTCTGTGAGCAGCTGAACCTCAGCCGTGTTTCAGCGCCGCTCTTCCTTGAAGCGTCTACAGGCCTCAATGACGACCTGAACGGAGTTGAGAGACCGGTGGATTTCGATATCAAGGAAGACGGAAGGCACTGCCAGGTGGTCCAGTCGCTGGCTAAATGGAAGAGGCAGGCCCTCAAGGACTACAACTTCTACGTGGGAAGAGGTCTGTATACGGACATGAATGCCATAAGAAGGGATGAGGAGCTTGATAACATCCATTCCATATACGTTGACCAGTGGGACTGGGAAAAGGTCATAGAAGAAAGTGACAGGAATGAGGAGTATCTTAAGGATACCGTAAGAAAGATAGTGTATGCGATCTGCGATACGGAGCTTGAACTGAGAAAGCATTATCCGGCCCTCGGCAGCCTTTCATACAAAGACAGGAACGTAGCCTTCATCACTTCCCAGGAACTTGAAGACATGTATCCCGGGCTTTCGCCGAAAGAGAGGGAGAACGCCTTTGTAAAGGAGCATCACACGGCTTTCATCATGAAGATAGGAGGAGCCTTAAAAAGCGGCAAGCCTCACGACGGAAGGGCTCCGGACTACGATGACTGGGAGCTTAACGGAGACATACTATTCTGGAACGAAATACTCGGTGAAGCTCTGGAGATCTCCAGCATGGGCATAAGGGTAAGTCCCGAAAGCCTGGACAGACAGCTGAGGATCTCAGGCTGCGACTACAGAAGGGAGTTCCCCTTCCATAAAGCGCTTCTCGGCGGTGAGCTGCCGTATACCATAGGCGGCGGGATAGGGCAGAGCAGGCTCTGCATGCTCCTGATGGGAAATGCGCACATAGGCGAGGTTCAGTCGGCTGTGTGGGATGAAGAGACCAGAGCCAGGTGCAGGGACGCCGGTATACTCATTTTGTAAAGAGATTTGCGGCTGCTTTCAAGCAGCCGTTTTTGTTTTCTTTTAGCGCTTTCATCATCTTGTATTTTTATGGATAAAAGGATAAAATATTGTTTTAATAAACTAATTTTTTAACAG